>JABINZ010000027.1 GCA_018698135.1 Bacteroidota bacterium | reverse complement strand
TGGTCTATCTCTTTTAAAGATCAAACTAAAGGAAACAGGAAGTTTTGGCGAGTGCGCTGGAACATTTTTGAAACAGCTGGTAATTTACCCCGTTTAGCTTTTGTGTTAGCAGAAGGCAACAGAAATATTAGCGATACAACAGTTTATCAAATAGGAAAAACAACTTTTTTTCAATACCTGAAAAGTGATATTGATGCGAGTATAAATTATTCTATAAATCCATGGTCGTCTTTTGCTGCCCGCTTTCTGGTAGGTGTTGGAGCCCCATTTGGCAATTCAGTTACCTTGCCATTTGAAAAGCGCTACTATATTGGAGGAGCAAATAGTATTCGGGCCTGGCCACTCAGACGACTTGGCCCGGGTTCATATAGCGGAACCAATAATTCAAGTTTTAGTCAGAATGGTGAAATTAAACTGGAAAATAATTACGAATATCGGTTTGATATTGTTTCAGTAATTAAAGGAGCTGTATTTGTTGACATGGGAAATGTTTGGACCTTCAGAGAAGAAGATGCTCAGTCAGGAGGACAGTTTAAGTTTAATACTTTCCTTTCAGAAGTTGCTGTTGGTACCGGTTTTGGAATTCGATTAGACCTGGTATATTTTATTCTCCGACTAGATTTTGGAATTCCAGTCAGAGATCCTGCCATGCCTTTGAATAATCGATGGGTCATTCAGGATACTAAATTCAGTGATATCAACTTTAATTTAGGTATTGGATATTCCTTTTAGAAATTGTAAAATCAGTACTATCTGTATAAATCTATCATAATTTTCATAATTAAAAATTTCTTGCTTTGACATCTTATTTTGAATTTGGCCTGATAGCCTTTACTTCTTTTCTTACTTTAATGAATCCATTTGGAGTCATGCCTGTATTTTTGTCGATGACTTCTGATCTGGATCAAAAAAGCCGAACAAAAACCGCCTTAAAAGCAGTTGTCATAGCTTTTTTTACCCTCATGCTTTTTATGTTTACAGGCGATTTGATATTTAGATTTTTTGGTATTTCAATTAATAGTTTGCGAATAGTTGGTGGAATAATCTTTTTTATGGTGGGGCAGGACATGCTTCAGGCCAGATTAACACGAACAAAAATTAAAAACTCCGAAATAAAACAATACGTTAATGATATTTCTATAACACCTCTGGCAATACCTATGATATGTGGCCCAGGTGCTATTACCAATGCCATTGTTTTAATGGAAGACGCTTATGACTCAACCCGCATGATGATTTTAGTAGGGGCTATTTTGCTTGTTCTGGCAATTATGTTTTTTGTGCTATATGGTGGATCGCGTTTGTCAAAACTTCTTGGTCAAACCGGACTGAATGTTTTAATGCGCATTATGGGTTTAATTGTAATGGTGATTGCTGTTGAGTTCTTCTTTAGTGGATTGAAACCTATTTTGCAGGATATATTTATGAAGTAGCGTTCGTTGCTCGTAACTCGCACCTTGTTAGGCGTCTTTCCCAGATAATTGCGAGCTCCTATTTCTTTACAAGCTCAATCACTTTTCGTTCCCCATGTGACGAAACAATCTCAAGAAAATAGATGCCTTCTTTCAAAGGATCTAATGAAAGGTTTATGCTGTTTTTCCCAGCTTTTACTTTCGTTTGTTGCAGGTATTTTATCTCTTTACCTTGAAGGTCTAATATTCTGAATTCGCAAATTTGTGTTTTATCACTTGTAAATTCAATATGCAGATAATCGACTACTGGGTTTGGATAAGCTTTAATAGTTGAATTGACTTGAGCATCATTTCCAATGGAAGTAAAAGTTGGGCTTTTAAGTTGGCATATAAAGGTGCCATTTACTCGCTCAATTGAGCTTTTCCTTTGTCCGAAGTAGCCACTTCCCCAAACAACACCCTGTTCATCATATTTGATCTGCAATCCTGTGTAGTCTCCCCAGCGCTGAACCTTCCCAGATTGCACGGTAACGGTTGTCTCTCCATTTTTCAAACGTATTAAATCAGAGAATTTTTGATTCTGAATGAACATGGCTGACATACCCGGATATACTGTATCGGAACTGTGATTAACCAAAAGAATCGACTCATCGCTTGTACCATCACCAGTATATTCGATACTCGGATAGCCAAACTCGAGTCCTTGCCATTCTAAAAACTTAAGGCTTAGTGTTTGAGCACCATCCGGATCATTCAATCGACCAATGAAAACGGTAGCATGGTTGTCATTGAAATTCACTGAATTGCCACAAAAATGGATTACGTCATTTTGTAAATAAGCATCCAAAACACGGGCATCGTTTGTTTCCAATGCACGATTAACTGGCTGATCGGCAGAAGGTGAAACACCATAAGGAACATCAGATTGAATCAATTCTACAGTAATATCGGTAGAAGGATGATTCATTTTGCCATTGATGTAAACTAAAAAGAAAGAATCGGTTGATAAGGAGAAATTCCGGTCAGACAGGAAATACATATCATCTCCATTGGGCTCGAGACCGTAATGAACCGGACACAGATTTCGGATTCTTGTTCCTTCAAAATCAATGCCGTGGTATAGTCTTGTTTCCAGCGAATCGCCAGCATAACCTGTGGCTTTATCGATTTGCCAGATAACAGTTTGCTTGAAAGTTGTTTTCCATGTTTCATTTCCTACTTTTTCACGCAAAAGATTGATAGTGAAAAACATTTCATCCTTGGTGAAAGCTATCATCGGGAAATCACTCCAACTAGAGTCGTAAAGAGGATTACCAGGAAGGGTATAAATATTCCAATTGCCCGTAGGATCATTGGTTTCAGAAAATGCAAGGAAAAGCATGGAGGTATTAATGCCAAATCCATTCAGGAAAACCATCACGAATTTATCTTCGTTTGGATCGTATAATACCTTTGGATCAAATTTCCCGTGAGGAAGATTAAAACTGGAAGCAAAAGTTTCCAATGAAATAGGGGCATGAATCTGACTGTCGTTTTCGTAAAAATAAATTACAGAATTGGTTACAGAAACAATTTTTCCTCCATTTGAAATGGCTAAATCGTTGTCATTAGGTACGTGTCCGTTCCAGCTATTGCCATTGTATCCATAAAGAGCAATGGGCGAGGGTGTTTCATTTCGGTAGGAAAAGCCTTTATCTGTTGATTTAATTTTTGCAGGAATCTGGCTTTTGATTTTTTGCAAATAGGATGAATAAGCATTGGATCCGGGTTTAGGCGCTTCAATAAGCTGCACATTAAAAAGGTAATCGCTTTCAATTGATCCCACATCAACCTGAGCACGTACAGGGAACTTCTGAGTTTCGCTAATTTGCTGAGCGAAAAGACTAAATGAAAATACGATTAATAGGATACTAAGTTTAATGGCCTTATTCATTGCTATATTTCTTTTAAGCAAAAATACATAATCACTTTTGAACTGGGCTTTAGTTTTTTTATGTCCAATCAGAGTCTCCTGTAAGGGATTCTGATTCACTACAAACTGTAAACTTGCTATCGGGTTTCTGGAACTGATTTTTATTTAATCGATTGCACCAATAATACATCGACTTGAAATTAAGTTGTGAATGAGGTATATTTGTAAAAAATGTGATTATGCAAACCATTCGTTTAAGAGTAAATGATCAGATTTATAAAAACCTAATGTGGTTTCTTAAAAGGTTTAATAAAGAAGAAATCCAAATAATTGAGGAAAATGAAGATTTTCTATCTATTCAAGATTACTTGAGAAAGGAACTAGAACTCGTTGAAAAAGATACCGCTGAGTTTATTAGTCTTGAAGAGCTAGATAGAGATTTAGAAAGCTCAATTAGGAAATATGAAAATTAGGATTACTAAATCATTTAGAAACAAACTGAATGATCAGGTTGAATATATCGCCAAAGACAAAATATCTGCTGCACGAAAATTCAAATCTGAGGTTTTAAACACAATAAGACAAATCCCATCAATGCCATTTAAAAACCGAAAATCAATATTTTTTGATCGTGATGATATTCGGGATTTAACGTATAAAGGTTATATAATAGTTTATAAATTCAATAAAAAAGAAGATTTGATTGAAGTATTTGGATTTACAAAGTATCAAGAAAAACCTTTCAAAAGATAAGAAATATTGTTGGCAACCTTAGCTGAAAATCATTACTTCCTTAATGATCATCAACCCAGAGATGGCGCAAGCATCCGCTTGTGCCAAAATAACATTGTATTCTCGCTTCTAATTTGTATTATGAAAATGTATTGAAGCTACTGTCTTCAGCAGATAATTGAATATTGGTATACCAGCACAATCGGACGCTTGCGCTATTAAATGTATTTTTGCGAACTTTGGTTTTGTACATAAGCATCTATGAAAGAAGAACAAAATAAATACCTTGAAATTGGCCATAACTTAACAGGAGCAATAGAAAGTCAAATGTTTGGTAAGCCTTGTTTTAAAATAAACAAGAAAGCATTTGTCTGTTTTTTTCAAAACGAAATGGTAGTTAAATTAACTGGAGATATTCATCGTGAAGCATTGAGTTTGGATGGTTCACAATTATTTGATCCTTCAGGGAATAATAGACCCATGAAAGAGTGGGTGCAAGTATCTTTTAATCACCAAAACAAATGGACTCAGTTTGCTGAGGAAGCGATGAAATATGTCGCTGGAGTAAGCTAATGTGAGTTTGTTATCGATTTCTCAAGTTGTCCAATCAGAGTCTCCTGTAAGGGACTCTGATTCACTACAAACTGTAAACTTATTAGGACGATCACTAACATCAGAGTCCTCTCCTAGAGACTCTGATAGGACCCAAATTTGGGACATCAACACAAGTGGACACTTCCGCTTGATTGTCATCAAAATGCAAGTTTAAAATACTTAAATAAGCTTTTCTGCGTTAGTTTAAGAAAATCTTATAAGCATGAGAAAACTTATTCTTGGACTATTATTCTTACTTTTCGGCTCAAGCATTTACGCACAAGTCACTCGCTTCGAAATGTTTTTTGATCTAAAACAGGTCGAACTAAGTTGCGAACAAAAGCAGCAAATAGATAGCCTGGCTTTGTTTATTAAATACGGGGAGCGTTTAATGATTTACCCATTGACTGAAGATCCGATTTCAAACCGCTTAATATTTGCGAGGGAAGCAAAAACACAGGCCGCTAAAGTTGCTGCTTATGCAAAAACCATTGGTTTTGACTTACTTGGAACACCTTCGAACTTCCCAAGTCCTTATACAGGATTAAGTGTTTGCACCAATATGAAATTGAACAAAGCACCCTCTCTTGTTTTGGAGACACCAGCCCAAAAACCTAAAGGATTAGAAGATCATTATCCGCCAAAAGCTTCCCAGTTTTTTGTGATCGATCCCAATAAAGATACCCTTATTGTTGGAGCAGAAGGAACGGAATTATTTTTTAAGGCCGGAAGTTTATTGAGCAAGAAGAAAGTAAAAGTAGAGCTCAAGGAGTTTTATGACATGCAAGATTATATGAAAAATGGTTTGCCTACGGTTTCCAATGGACGTATGATAGAAACCGGAGGTTCTATTTATTTAAATGCTACTGAAAATGACCTAGCCAGTAAGGAAGTGAAAATAAATCAATCCATTGGCGTTGATGTAGGATTTACATTGGGTCAGTCCGATGCGGATATGCAGATTTTTATTAAAGATCCACGATCACCAAACAAGTTAAACTGGATATTGCCACCGAAAACAATTGAAAAAAGGAGTTGGAAAATGGTTGAAACAGTTAAAGATTATCAGGGCAATATCATTTCGCAAAAAACTTTTAATTCAGAAATGGAATGGGAGGCTTACCTTGCTGAACAAGAACGACTAAAAGAAATTGAAGAGAAAGAACGAGCAGAGCAAAGAGAGAAAGACAGACTGATACAAGAAGCACTAATGAAAGAAATGGAAAAGCAAGAAAAAGCCCGTCAAAAAATGGCCAATACTTTAAATGTTTTGGATATGGGCTATATAAATTGCGACAAATTTTATAGAGAACCAATGATTCCTTTTTTTGTATCAGCCGATGTGAGTATAGAAGCTGAATATTACCTGGTATATAAGGATGTTCGCGGTTTAATGAGGGGGAATGTGATTAATAACAAAGTGACTTTCGGTCAGGTTCCTGAAAACCGTCAGGCAAGTTTAATAGCTGTTTCATTTATCGATGATCAGGCTTATTATTATGAAAGTTCAATTTCTGTAAATAGCCGCGTGAAACCTATTGTTAAGCTGAAAGCTGTTGAGGAAAGTTTTATCAACCAGCAATTGGCCATGTTGAAATAAGTAGAACAATTTTTATCTTTCAACACCTATTTATTAATTATATGATTTTCACGAACTTTATTTTTTTTTAATTGTTCGATATGAAATCTAAAAGTAATATTATTAACCCATTTGCTATACTAGTAGCAGCTCTTATTGTGTTGTCATCGTGTAGCAGTACTACATTAATAGAAACAGACCCTGCCGGGGCAATAGTATACATTGATGGAGTCAATAAAGGACAATCTCCTGTAAGAATGACCAATTCGAAAATCATTTCTTCTTGCACTGATATAAGAATTGAAAAGGAAGGATATGAGCGTCTCTATGATGAAATCTGTAGAGAAGAAGAACCTGCTGCTGGTCCAATTGTATGTGGCTATTTTTTTCTTGTCCCTTTGTTATGGGCATTTGATTATAACCCATCTCATTTTTACGAACTTACACCTTTGCCTCTTAAACCTGATTCAGAAGGTATGAAGCCGGAAACGATGGAGGAAAAACTACTGAGATTTAAAGCTCTATTTGAGAAAGGATTAATTACAGAAGAAGAATATAAAAAAGCGAAAGAGAAAATATTGAATGAATAAATTTAAAGAAGCCAGTAAAGTTGCCTATTTCTATTCTAGCTGGAATGAATAGCAGTAATTACAGTTTTTATAGACTTAAAGTAATTTAATGCCAGCAATAAACGATTTCCATACCAGCTAAAAAACTGTCCATTCACCAATATTATTTTTACTCCGGGGCAGCATTTATTAAACTCTTCTATATGTGTTGAGTTGAATGGATAAGGCTCTGATGAAAGCAGAATGAAATCTGCACCGCAATCTTTCAGCTCTTTTGAAGTAATTTGCGGATATCGTTTTTTATGGCTAAAAACATTAACAAAACCCAATTTTTTGATCACATCGTTGATATAGGTTCCACCAGCAGCCACCATGAACGGATTTTCCCAAATCAGGTAGGCAATTTTAATGTCGGTTTTACTATACAACAAATCCATACCTGAATGAATACTGGAACTTGTGTTTTGAGCTAAATCTAATCTATTGCAAACTGCACCAAGGCGTTCAATCATTTTATAAGCATCTTCCAATGATTTTACATCACTTACCCAAACAGGAAATTCTTTTGAAATTTCATCAATTTGTTCTTTCTCGTTTTCTTCTTTGCTGCTTATAATTAAATCAGGCTTCAATTCTCTGATTTTTTGAAGATCCAGGTTTTTTGTTCCCCCTATTTTTGTTTTTTTCTCTAATTTCTCTTTTGGATGAATGCAAAAATCCGTTATTCCAACAATTTTATCAGTCATCCCTAAAAAACACAAAAGTTCAGTTTGGCTTGGAACAGTTGAAATAATTCGTTCCAGTTTGCTTGAAATTGCTACTTTATTACCGATCTGATCTATATGTACTTTATTCATTAAAAATTAATAATTAGCTAATGTGGATAATTTCTTCAATTGTTTAAAAATTCTAAATCCAAAAACAATAATACCTCTAATTTCGTATGTTGAATATACTTTTAAAGGTAATAAAAATAATTAATTTCCAGTTAATACGGTAAATTGTGGCGGAAGGAATTCAAAATAAGAAAGTAGGAGAATCGGATTATTTATTTGAACTTGATAACGGATTGCGTGTTATTTTTAGCCAAACAAAAAAATCTGCTATCGTTCAATGTGGCATAATGGTAGGCGCAGGTAGCCGATGCGAGACCGCTGAAACAAATGGTGCTGCGCATTTTATTGAGCATGGCTTGTTTAAAGGAACTACCAAAAGGAAATCATACCACATCTTAAATCGTATTGAATCTGTTGGTGGTGAGCTGAATGCTTTTACTACACGCGAAAGAACGTGTTTTTATACAGTATCACTTAAAAAGTATTTGGATCGATCCATCGATTTACTAACCGATTTGGTTTTTAATCCGACTTTTCCCAATGCAGAAATTGAGAAAGAAAAATCGGTTATTACAGAAGAAATTGAAATGTATGAGGATAGCCCTGAAGAAAGTATTTTTGATGAGTTCAATCAAAGTTCTTTCCCGGGAAGCTCATTGGGTCATAATATTTTAGGAAGCAAAAATAGTATTCAAGGATTTAACAGAGATTTATTGGTAAAATTCTGGAAACAACATTATACAACCAACAATATTGTGATCAGCATTGTAGGAAGTATGGGGCCCAATCGAATTGCTCAAATTATTGAAAAACATTTTGTTGGTTTACCTTCGACATCAAATGTGAAGAAGGACGCTGAGGATGTTAAATACAGTGTTTTTGAAAAAGAAATTTCCAAAGATTTTAATCAGGTTCATTGCATCATTGGTAATAAAGCTTACTCAATCAATAGTTCAAAAAAATATGCATTAACGATTTTAAATAATGTACTTGATGGCGATTGGATGAGCTCGAGATTAAATATGTCGGTTCGGGAAAAGCATGCTTATGCCTATCATGTTTCGTCAGGTTATAGTGCGTATAAAGATACCGGAACCTATTCAGTGCAATTAGGTACTGATGAAAAATATTTACATAAAAGTGTTGATTTGATCAATAAGGAATTTGCAAAACTCAGAGATGTTAAATTGACTGTGATTCAGTTAAATCGGGCAAAAAGGCAACTGCTGAGTCAAATGGCTATGTATAATGAGAATTATTCATCGCTGATGCAAATTAGAGGGAAAAATTTACTGGATTTTGGTAGGATTATTCCGCATGCAGAAATCATTGAAAACATTCAAAAAGTAAGTGCAGCAGATGTTTTGGAAGTAGCAAATGATGTGCTTGATAAATCAACACTTAGTACATTGGTTTACAGATCAAAAAGAAATAGATAATTTTGTATTAATATTAAATCTGAAAAGATGAATCGAATATTCAGTATTGCAGTTAGTTTAATGCTTCTTTTAGTGGTATTAAATGGATGTAAAACAACGAAGAAAACAGGAGGAATCAAAGTCGAAGAAGTCTCTTATGTTGATCCTTATTTAGGAAAAATGGAAAGTGAGCTATCGGTTTCTGAATTGTATATTAAAAAATACAGGGACTTAGCAATTGCGGAAATGAAAAGAGCTAAAATTCCAGCAAGTGTTACTCTGGCTCAGGGTATTTTGGAATCGGGTAATGGAAACTCCTACCTTGCCAAAAAAGCAAACAATCATTTTGGCATAAAATGCGGCAGTAGTTGGAAAGGCGAAGCCATTTATTTTGATGACGATGAAGCAAATGAATGTTTCAGAAAATATACGAATTCAAATGAATCCTATCTCGATCATTCTAATTTTTTAACCAGCGGACAGCGTTATGCTGGATTATTTGAACTGGATATTTTGGATTATCAAGGCTGGGCACGAGGATTAAAATCGGCAGGATATGCTACACGAAGAAATTATGCAGAATTGCTGATTGATATGATTGATAAGCATAATCTGACTGCTTATGATGTTGCTGTTCCAAAAGACAAATCAAGCAAAGTGGTTTATCAGGCTGATGAACAATTCAAGTATAATGGTATTTCAGCCATTCTGGCCAAAGAAAATGATACCTATAACGAAATTGCCAAAAGAAACAGTATAGCTGTAGGAAAACTACTGGAATACAACGATTTGAAAGAACCAATTCCCTTGAAAACGGGTGCTGTTGTTTACCTCGGACCAAAGAAAACGGTCGCTAAAGAATCCTATCATATAGTCAAGAAAAAAGATAGAATGTATACAATTGCCCAGGAATATGGGATCAAGCTGGATGCATTATATCAGAAGAATTTGATGAAGGCAAATGAAGAAGCCGCAGTTGGAGAAATTTTATATCTCAGGCAAAAGCGAAGCGATCCTGCTGAAAAAAGAGTGATAGAAGAGGATGAAGAGAAAATAGCTTCAAACGAAAAAACTGTAGCAAAAGATCCAGTTAAAGATGAAGAAAAAGTTGTTGTTACTGAAAAACCAGTCAAGGAGGAGCCAGCAAAAGATACAAAAGTTGAAACACCAAAGGAATCTAGTTCAAAAATAGTTTTCGAAGATGATTTTGAGGAGGTTCCAATTACGAATACAGAAACGACTCCGGTTGTTGCCGATACAAAAGTTGATGATAGCCCACAGGAATCGAATACAGTGAATATGCATAAGGTGCAAGCAGGAGAAACTTTGTATTCTATTGCTCAAAAATATGGAGTTAGTGTTGATGAACTGAAACGATTGAATAATATGCAATCGAATGAATTAAGTCTGAATGATAAATTGATTATTTCAAAAACAAATGATGATAATAAAGTTGAATCAGACAAATCGAAAACAATTGCAGAAGACTATGAGAAATTCGATGAGCAAATTGCCTCCGATACTATTTTTCATATTGTGAAAGCTGACGAAAGTTTTTATTCAATTTCACGGAATTATAAAATGACCATTATCGACTTGATTGCATTAAATAATTTGAAAGAATACAAGATCGAAAAAGGTCAGAAACTGATCATAAAATTACCAGAGCAGCCAGTTGCATCTGAACCTGTGAAAGAAAAAAGTACATCAGCCGATGATTTCTTTATCAAGCCAAAAGCCACAACGCCAGATGTTAAGACAGCTGAGCCAAAAACAGATGTTAAAGTGACCGGTGATAAAGCCATTCATATCGTGCAGGCAGGTGAAACCTTATATGCAATATCAAAGAAATATGGTGTTTCAGTTGATAAAATTAAAGAATTAAATAGCATGACATCCAATACTTTAAGCGTTGGACAAAAACTTGTAATCGGTGGAACGGCAGTAACGGTAGAAAAGGTTGAAAAAGTTGAAAAAGTGATCGAAACACCAGCTGTTGAGACCATGCATATTGTTGAAAGTGGCGAAACACTTTATTCAATTTCCAGAAAATTTAATATATCAGTTGATAAACTAAAGAGTATAAATAACTTAAGTTCAAATAATTTAAGCATTGGTCAGAAACTAAAAGTCAAATAATAAAACAGTCAAATGTTTCAAGATAGAGTTGTTATTATTACCGGTGCTTCATCAGGAATCGGAAAGGCAACTGCAATTGAATTTGCCAGAAATGGAGCAAAAGTTGTTATTGCAGCACGCAATATTGAAAAGTTAAAACTAGTTGAAAGCGAAATAAAAAGTTTTCAGCCAGAGGTATTCGCTATTCAAGCTGATGTGGATGTGGAGGCAGATTGTGAAAAAATAGTGAAAGAATGCATTAACAAATTTGGCAAATTGAATGTTTTAATTAACAATGCTGGTATTTCAATGCGTGCATTATTTAGTGAGTTGGATTTGCAGGTAATTGAAAAGGTAATGCAGACTAATTTTTGGGGAACAGTGTATTGTACGAAACATGCTTTGCCCTATCTGTTGGAAACAAAAGGATCGGTTGTAGGTGTATTGTCAACAGCTGCTTTTAGAGGATTGCCCGGTCGAACAGGATATTCTGCTGCTAAATTTGCAGTAAACGGATTTCTAGAATGTGTTAGAACTGAAAATGTATATAAAGGATTGCATGTATTGATTGCAGCGCCTGGTTTTACCACATCAAATATAAGAGTGACTGCTTTGATGAAGGATGGAAGTGAACAAGGAAAATCACCTCGACAAGAGGGTAAAATGATTAGTGCTGAAAGAGTGGCAAAGCGGATATTTCGCTCAGTTAAGAAAAGAAAATCGCATTTGGTGATGTCGTATTATGGCAAACTGATTTATGTGTTCAATAAGTTTTGCCCTGTTTGGCTTGACAAAGCTGTTTACCGACACTTCGCCAAAGAGGAAGGTTCCCCTTTTAAATAGATATTAATGGATATTTACCAGATATTAAGAACTGAAAGCAGCAAAGCTTTCAAAGAATTATTTGATTACCAAATTGAGCTCGATCAAATTCAGATCGAATTAACGACTGTCGATCACATTGGTGATTTAACCATAGTTGTATTTCCTTTGCTCCGACACAGTAGGAAATCTCCAGTTGAAACTGCAACCTTATTGGGCGAAAAGTTAAAACAAGCCTCTGAATATATAGCTGATTTTGAAGTTGTAAAAGGGTTTTTAAATTTGCTGATAGCCGATGAGTATTGGATGAATTACTTGTTTTCTTTGCTGAGCAATAAAGAAATAGTTGTACAACCCAATGAAAAACCACTCAGCTATTTAATTGAATATTCCTCACCGAATACGAATAAGCCACTTCATTTAGGGCACATCCGAAACAATTTGATTGGGCATTCAGTTTCTGAAATTCTCAAAGCTAGAGGACATCAGGTAACAAAAGCAAATCTGATAAATGATAGAGGAATACATATTTGTAAATCTATGGTTGCCTGGCTGAAGGAAGGTGATGGAATTACTCCTGAGATTGCTTCAATTAAAGGTGATCATTTTGTCGGAAATTTTTATGTATTGTTTGATAAACGCTACAAAGAAGAAATTGCTCAGCTGATCGAAAATGGTTCAAGCAAAGAGGAGGCAGAGAAAGAGGCTCCTATCATTCAGGAAGCTCAGCAAATGCTAAAAAAATGGGAGAGTAATGATACAGATTCAAGGCGAGTTTGGGCAGAAATGAATGCCTGGGTATATGCCGGTTTTGATACTACCTATAATCGAATGGGTATCAGCTTTGATAAAGTGTATTACGAATCGAATACTTATCTATTAGGGAAGACAATAGTTGAAGAAGGATTGCAAAAAGGCTTGTTTTTCAGAAAAGAAGATGGTTCTGTATGGGTCGATTTAACGGAGGATGGTTTGGACGAAAAGCTGTTGCTTCGTCCTGATGGAACATCTGTTTACATGACTCAGGATTTAGGTACTGCCCAACTAAAACACGATGATTTTAGTCCTGATAAATCGGTATATATTGTTGGTAACGAGCAGGAATATCATTTTAATGTTCTCAAGCTAATTCTCAAGAAATTAGGGAAATCTTTTGCCGAATCTGTCCTTCATTTGTCCTATGGTATGGTTGATTTACCGGAAGGTAGAATGAAGTCGCGTGAAGGAACTGTGGTTGATGCCGATGATTTAATGGACGAAATGCAACAAACGGCTCTCGATTATATTTTGGAATCGGGTAAAACAGCTGATATGGATGAAGCTGAAAGAAGATCTTTGAGTGAAATTGTGGGCCTAGGCGCCCTGAAGTTTTTTATCCTGAAAACGGATATCAAAAAACGAATGGTTTTTAACCCCCAGGAATCCATCGATTTTCAAGGACATACAGGCCCTTTTGTTCAATATACCTATGCCCGGATTAAATCGATAATTAATAAAAGCAATACAGCAAATATTGAGAAACTTACGTATCCTGTTGATTTTAGCCTTGAAACTATTGAAAAGGACTTGCTGAAAAAAGTATATTATTACAACAATGCCATTGCTGATGCTGAAAAGGACATGGATCCATCACAATTGGCTAATTATGTTTATCAGCTGGCAAAACTCTATAATAAATTTTACCACGATTTTCCAATTTTAAAAGAAGAATCTATTAATAAAAAGTATTTCAGACTGCAATTATCATGGGTAGTTTCTCAATTAATAGACTATTTTATGAAATTGCTTGGGATTCATGTTCCAGAACGTATGTAAGGCATTCTTACAGCTAATTTATTCTTTGCCGAATACATTATTTTTGTATTTTAGTGCGTGATTTAATATAAGGTAAAACTCACTTAAGATGAAATCTATCAAAACCCTATTTGTACTATTTATTTCAATTTTATTCATGTCCAATCTATTTGCTCAAAGTTATGGACCGGAAAAACTTAAAACCATTGATGAAAAACTTCTGAAAAATAAGACTTTGTTAATTCCTTTTGTTGAAAAAATTCCCTCAAAGTGTAAAGACATGACAAGCTGGAGAGCTTTTAATACCGACACAAAAATGGAAAACGAGTGGAAAAGAAGAATTGATGAAGCTATTAGTAAAAGTAGTTTTGATTTTTTTGAATATGAAGTGAAAGCTTTTAATAAGGATAAAATTAAAAAGGAAAAAGATCGTAAATCCGTTGTATTGTTTTTTGATAAAGACTTTTATGATAATTTATATGTTTACATCGGAATAGCAGATTTAAAGTGGCAGATTATTGCTACAGCTCCCGTTAATGGATTGATGTTATCAGAAGTTCCCGATTTAACATTGATGTTTAATATGCTTCAATTTTCCTTGGTTCATACGAGTTCAGCCTATAGCGATGCCTTCAAACCACTTTATAGAGGGCATGAATTCAAATATAAACTAGCAATTGATGCATTTACTGATGATATACGATCTAAATCATTCCTTGTTACCAAGCTGGATAAAAAAGCGAAAGGCTATGCGAAAAAGAATGAAAAAATGAATGAGTATCTCAAACTGGATTGGCGATTTACCTCATTTGATTTTCTGTATGAGAAAGAACTTCAGGCAAAAATAAACTCCGGTTTTGATGGGATTTATATGAAGTCGTTTACCATTCACACCGCAAATCCTAAATCAGATTATCAGTATATTGTTTTCCTGACTTCCCCAAATAATAATGTTTTGTATTGGTTTTTATCCATGAATGATATTAAGCCAGCCAATCTAAAGTATATTCAGCCTAAAATAGATGACTGGGTTTTGTATTTCATGGATCAAAAGAAAAAACGCAAGTATGAGGATATGAAAGCAAAGGATAAAGCCAAGGCAGCTCCTCCACCTACCTCAAAATCTTCAAAGTCAAAAACGTCCACATCGAAAACAAAAACCACTGATACAAAAAGTAAATCTGGAACAAAGCCTTCACAGGCAAAAAAGAAATAAATGAATACATTATTCAAACGAAAAGCTCTTGATTTCAAGAGCTTTTTATGTTTTAGGCAAATTATTGGCATCTTTTTCATGCTTATTTTATTATCTGTGTCATCAAAAGTTTATAGTCAGGTTGTTGAGGCTGAAGAAGAAATTCCTATAGAAGAGCAGGTTTTTTTGATGGTTGAGGTACCCCCTTCATTTCCTGGTGGCGATAAAGCAAGAAACGAATTTCTTCGTAAGAATTTAGTCTATCCGGATAAAGAAAGGGATAATGGTATTCAGGGTTTAGTTGTCGTTAACTTTATTGTAGAAAAAGATGGAAGCTTATCGAATCTAAAAGTTTTAAAAGGTGTTACTCCAGCAATGAACGATGAGGCAGTGCGCGTTATTAAAGCCATGCCTAAGTGGACACCTGGATTACAAAGAGGTAAACCTATGCGTGTTTCTATCAATTTGCCTTTAAGATTTACCCTGGCTGATGAAAAAGTGAAGGATAGCAAAAAGCAAAAAGAGAAAAAGAAGTGAAACCCACAAGCCTACTCATAGTATTCGCTTTTTTAATTTGTTCCTCGGCATTCTCACAAGTAAATAAAGGTAAAGTAGAAGAAACGAACAAAGATGCTGTATTTATTGTTGCAGAAACGCCACCTCAGTTTCCTGGAGGTGATAAAGCGCGAACTAAGTTCATCAGAAAAAACCTGAATTATCCACCCTTGGAAATGTGGAAGCAAGACTTGGGATATGTAGTAGTCATCTTTTTTGTTGATCAGGATGGAAGCCTTTCCAAGTTTAGTGTTTTAAAAAGTTTGGATGATTCATTCGATGAAGAAGCTTTGCGTATCTGCAAATTGATGCCTAAATGGATTCCTGCTAGCAATAAGGAAGGAAATGTTGGCAGTTATGTTAATCTTCCTATTCGTTTTGATCGAGAACAATACAAAGGAAAATCAAAAAGAAATAAGTCCTTAAGATGAAAAGAATAATTTACATTCTGATGCTGACATTTTTATGCATGTCTGCTAAATCTCAAGTAGTTGAAGAACAAGAAGTCAAAATTGAAAAAGACAGTGTTTTTTATATGGTTGAGAAAATTCCTGAATATCCAGGAGGTGACAAAGCTCGAAATGAATTTTTAAGCCAGAATATAGTCTATCCCAAATATGAGCGCAACAATAATATTCAAGGAATGGTTGTAGTGGGCTTTACCATTGAAAAGGATGGATCACTATCCGGTTTTCGTATTCTGAAAGGCGTGACACCTGCCATTGATGCTGAAGCATTAAGAGTTTGCAAGATGATGCCTAATTGGACACCCGGTGAACAAAGAGGGAAAACAGTTCGCGTGTCAATTAACTTGCCTATTCGCTTTGCTTTGTCTGGTGGTGAGAAATCGAAAAAGAAAGAACGAAAAGCATACAATAAGAATCGCTAATCCACTAATTAAGTACACGATAAATAATTCTTTTCATTATTTGAAGTGCTCGCTTGATAAATATTTACATTTGCATTCCTTTTGCATACTAACCCAAACGAATAATGAAACCTGTGTATATCAAACTTATAATCTCCCTTTTAATAGCCCTTTATTCAATTCCTGTAAGTGCTCAGTTCAAAATGGAAACTATAGACAAAACAAAAAGCTATAGTTATTACGAAAATTCAAACACTTCTAAAATAAAGGTAACAGAATTAGTTAAGCAAACTAATATTTCAGATGGTGAGCAGTGGATGACTTCCGTATCAACACTACCTTATAAAATTGAGCATGAGGTTCCTAATCCGGAATTGCTAAAAGAAATTAAGAAGCAGCAAAACCAATACAAAATTGATCATATCAATAGCTCTAGGGAAAACTTTTCAGATACATATCGTGCTGCTAAGCCTAGCATTTTTAGAAATTTTGAATCAAATTTGCCATTGCAAGGAACTCCTCCTGATAATTCCATGGCCATTTCAAATAATGGAATCATTGTTAGTGCAATCAATTCCAATATTGTTTATTTTGATACTGATGGTAAAAGACTTTTTAGTAAAACATTTTACGATTTTTATAATGATGCAGATTTAAACGGGAAGCTGTATGATCCCAAAATTATTTATGATAGTGGAGCCGATCGATTTATATTTGTGGCCTTACATGGAAATCATACATCCAATAATAAAATTCTTGTTTCCTTTAGCATAACAAATAATCCGTTGGATGGATGGAATATCTATTATCTACCGATTCTTGAAATAAGTTCCATTTATACATCCAAATGGTTGGACTATCCCAATGTAGGCGTATCCAATACAGAGGTATTTATAACTGGTAATGTTTTCCTTAATAATGAAGGCGGTTTTTCAGAATCCATAATTATCCAGATGGATAAACAGGCCGGATATGCGGGTAATTCACTCACTTGGAAAACATGGAAAGATATTAAAGATGGAAATGGAAATAAGCCGTTTACTTTATGCCCGATAAGTTGGGGGCATCAGGGAAATTATGGTCCAGGACTATATTTCGTTTCCAATTCAAGTCATGGGCAATCAGCTGATATATTCTTGTATAGCCTGACCAACAACATGAATAGCAATCCAAGTTTACTATCGTATACGATCAAATCCAGTTTGTATAAATTAGCAGGAGATGCGGTTCAAAAAAATGAAATTCCCACCATTAGTCCTGGTTTAATGGACATTGGTGATTGCAGGATTCAAGGCGGTTTTTACCAAATTAGTCGTGGAGTAGGCATTGTTCATTTTGTTTTTCATAGTGAATATAATCTGGCCTACAATGGTATTAATTACAACAGACTTGACCTTTCCAAAATGCAAAATACCTCTAAATTATATGGAGGTTCAAATATGGATTTTGCCTATCCTTCAGTAGCCTCTTCATCACCCAATGCTTCGCATGACAGAGATGTAATGATAGGTTTTTTAGCTTCATCTGATGATTATTATCCTGAAATTCGGGCAGTTTATTGCGATGATGAAATGGAATTTTCTAGTCCTATAACCATTAAAAAAGGAGCAACCTTTGTTAATATATTGGAAGGAACCGAAAGATGGGGAGATTATTCAGGCATTAGTAGAAAGCACAATACCAGCGCGCCTCGAATTTGGCTAAGCGGTTGTTTTGGCTCAAATATTCGAGATATGGGAACATTTCCACCAATAATTGAGAATAATGTATACCGTACCTGGATTGCAGAAGTTGCTGATAATGCCCTAACAGATATGGAAGAAAGTGAAGAGCTTGAAGTGAATGTGAGTGTTTTCCCAAATCCTGTTCACGAAATGATGACGCTGGAGTTTTCTTTGCAGGAACGAGCATTTATTTCCATTAAAATCATTGACATGCAGGGCAAGGTGGTTAGAGAACTGTATAATGATTTAACTAAGAAAGGAAAAACAATACTTCGCTTTAACAAATTGGCTTTACAAAGTGGTAATTATTTAATTCAAATTATTGATGGTGAAAAAATTCTCAAAACTGAAAAGATTATTGTTAATTAGTTCCTTGGTTTTGCTCGCATTTTCATGCAAAACAAATAAAAATCAATCAGGAAATTTGCCTGAGGTAGAGTTTATTGAAGAACTTGAATTGGAAATAATTCAGGCTGATACATTTTCAGGGAAAGTCCCTGATAAACTGGAAATGGAAATATCAACGGATGGAAATGATTTTTTTGAAGTAAAACATCAGTCAGCCGATCAATCGAAAGTCGATTCGATAAAAAATCAGCAAAATAAACTCAAAAACAAGAGAAAATAAAATTCAGAATAATATAATATCTTTGAGAAAGATTAAGATTTAAAGTAAAATTATGGAAGAAGTAAAAAAGTATATTGAGGAGAACAAACAACGATTTTTAGATGAATTATTTGGATTAATTCGGATTCCATCAATCAGTTCAATTTCCGATCACAAACCTGATATGATTAAGGCTGCGGAATATTGGAAAAAGAGCATACTAGAAGCAGGTGCTGACAAAGCAGTAGTTATGCCAACCGCAGGAAACCCAGTTGTTTATGGAGAGAAAATAATCGATCCAGCATTACCAACAGTTTTGGTTTATGGACATTATGATGTAATGCCCGTTGATCCTTTGGATTTATGGAATACAGATCCGTTTGAGCCAGTCATAAAAGATGATATCATTTGGGCACGTGGAGCTGATGATGATAAAGGTCAGGCCTTCATGCATGCAAAAGCATTTGAAGCTTTGGTTAAAACTAACAATCTTCCCTGCAATGTGAAGTTCATGATTGAAGGAGAAGAAGAAGTAGGATCAGTGAATTTGGGCAAATTCTGTGATGACAACAAAGAAATGTTGAAAGCAGATGTTATACTGGTATCCGATACGGGTATGTTAGCACCCGATATGCCTTCTATTACTACAGGCCTAAGAGGTTTATCTTATTGGGAAGTTGAAGTTACAGGACCAAATCGTGATCTTCATTCTGGTTTATTTGGTGGTGCAGTTGCCAATCCAATAAATGTATTAGCTAAAATGATTGCTGATACCATGGATGATAAGGGCCGAATTACAATTCCAGGTTTTTATGACGATGTAATTGAAGTAACAGCAGACGAAAGAGCTTTGATGGCTAAAGCTCCTTTTGATGTGGAAGAATATAAGAAAGCCATTGACGTAGAAGAACTTCAGGGAGAGGAAGGTTTCTCAACAATGGAAAGAACCGGTATTCGTCCAACATTCGATATTTGTGGTATTTGGGGTGGCTATACTGGCGAAGGAGCCAAAACTGTTTTACCTTCAAAAGCCTATGCTAAAATTTCAACTCGCTTAGTTCCAAATCAGGATAATCACAAAATTTCTGATATGTTCAAAGCCTATTTCGAAGGTATTGCTCCTAAGTCGGTTAAAGTTAAAGTTACACCATTGCATGGTGGACAAGGCTATGTTTGTCCGATAGATATTCCTGCCTATAAAGCAGCCGAAAAAGCTTATATGGATGTTTACAAGGTGCAACCTGTTCCTGTTAGAAGTGGAGGAAGTATTCCTATCATTTCAACATTTGAAGATAAATTGGGACTTAAATCTGTATTAATGGGATTTGGTCTTGAAGCAGATGCAATCCATTCACCTAATGAAAATTTTCCATTGGAGCAGTTTTATAACGGAATTGAAACACTTACACATTTCTACAAGCATTATGTAGAGATCATGAAATAAAAAGCAGGCATAAGCGTTATATAAAAGGTTAGCGCTTCTTTAATTAGATTGAGCCGGAGAGGATTTTCTTCTTCGGCTTTTTTTTGTGATAGAAACGATTGAGTTGTAGTTTTGTGCTAGTATTAATTAAGCCTTGAACGAAATGAGTTTTAAATCTATATTAGCTGCTGTTTTTTTTCTATTGCTGTCTACCGTTCTATTTAGCCAGAATTTGACTTTTGATTCTCCTCAAATATTTGATGCAGGCTACAATTCCAATATGTTGATTTCTGCTGATTTTAATAATGATGGACTAATTGATATTGCAACTGCAAATTATGGTGGAGACAACATAAGTATTTTATTGGGTGTAACAAGGGATAGCTTTGCTTCAGAAGTCTTGTATTCCGCAGGAAATGGCACTTTTGATATTGCTACAGCTGATTTCAACAGGGATTCTGTGCTAGATCTGGTAGTTTCAAATATTCTTGATGACAATATTTCTGTTTTAATGGGTATAGGTGATGGAACTTTTAGTTCCAAAGTAAATTATGCTGCTTTTAATAATCCCAAAGGTATTGTTGTTGGTAAATTCAATGCTGATTCCATTATCGATATTGCAGTTGCAAACGAGCAATATTCAGGTAGAGTATCCGTATTTATTGGCAAAGCAGATGGGACCTTCTACTCAAAAGTTGATTACATGACAGGTGATAAACCTAATGATTTATTGGTGGATTATATAGATCAGGATTCAATATTGGATTTAATTACTGTTGATCGTAATGATGATAAAATAAGTGTTTTGAGAGGAAATGGGAATGGAACATTTAAATCTGCCGTTACTTTTGATGTAGGTCATTTTCCAGAGTATGCCACACTTGGTTATTTTAATTCCGATTCTTTGATTGACATTGCTGTTTGTAATTCATGGAATTACGATAGTGTTTCGATTTTGTTGGGAGACACAGGTACAATGTTTAAACCCATGCAGAATTATTATTGTGGTTACAGACCTTTTGCAGTTACTGCTGCTGATTTCAATCTGGATTCAAAAATTGATTTAGCTGTTACAATAGTAAATTATGATAGTGTAAACATTTTGTATGGAAATGGAGATGGATCATTTCAAATGCCTATTGGAATAGTATCTGGTGACGGACCACATGGAATTATTTCACTGGATATTGAAGGTGATTCAGATATTGATCTGCTTAATGTAAACTATTATGGAGGCGGTAGTACAAATTTATATTTGAATACACTATGTCCAGCCGTGGTATTTGCAAAAAATAAAACCAGCATAATTGGAGGAAATGATGGATCTGCAACTGCCTTGGTAACAGGTGGATTAAGACCTTATACGTATTTGTGGGATGATTCAAATGCGCAAACAGATTCTGTTGCAAACAATCTTTCAGCAGGAACATACACACTTGTGGTAAACGATTCTTTAGGTTGTGTGGTTACAACTACTGTTATTATCAGTGATCCTACCTGCAGTTTAAGTCTGGAAACTTCAAGGAGTTTTGTCAGTGCTATTGGTGGAAATGATGGGCAAATTATAGTGTCACCCATTAATGGAACCTATCCTTATTCCTATTCATGGAATCATGCATCAGCTTTGAACGATTCAATAGCATCATCATTAGTCAAAGGAAGTTATCAGGTAATTGTTACAGATTCAGTAGGATGCAAGGATACCGCAGAAGTAAATATTCTTGAAATCCCATGCCTCGATGATAACAGAACCTATACAAAACTAGGAGCTAACGATATTGAAGTTTGTTTCATTAATAGTGATTCAATTCCTGATTTAGTTACGCTTTTAAGTGTGGCATATTCAACCGATAAGGTTCATATTAGTTTTGGAAATGGCGATGGTACTTTCACTTATCACTCCAGTTTTACGGTAGGTACTGGAGGCGATCAGCCAGTGAATTTGGAAGTAAATGATTTCAATGGAGATAATATTAATGATATCATCGTTGCTGTGCCTGATGGGGTAAACGGATTCTCAGTGTATTTAGGAAATGGTGACAGTACTTTTCAAACGAAAACAGATTATTACACTGGTTCCAGACCTTGGGACATGGTTAGTCATGATTTTGACTATGATGGCGATGTTGATTTGATGATCTGTCGGGATCAGGGAGGTGATGTCCGGTTGATGAAGAATAATGGAAGTGGTGTTTTTTCTTATTACAGTAGAGTAAACCTAGGAAGTTCGACATACCCAAAGCATATTAAAGCTGGCTATTTGAATAACGATACGCTTATTGATATAGTTGTTACAACGAATACAGGTATTGCTGTTGCACTTGGTCATGCAACATATACTTTTCTTTCACCTACTAAATACACTGCTGGATTAGGAATAAAGGAGGTCACTTTAGGTGATTTTAATAACGATTCCATCATTGATATTGCAGCATCAGGATCATCCTATGATGAAGTTTATGTGTTTATTGGCAAAGGAGATGGAACATTTAATTCAAAAGTTGAATATCCAAGTGGTGATTATCCCTGTGGAATTGAAGCTTATGATATGAATGGAGATGGTAATATTGATCTGGCTGTTTCCAATGCTTCTGATAGTACACTTTTTATCATGCTTGGCGATGGGAGTGGAGCTTTCGATTCAACAATGATGTATCATATTGGTGCTAAGCCTTTTACTTCAGTTGTTTCTGACATAGATGCCGATGGCGACAAGGATTTACTTATAACACTTTCAGGTGCTGATAGTGTCGCTATTATTCAGAATTGTTTTATTGATAAATGCATGTTTATTTCAGTTGATAGTATTCAGAAGGCAAACAGAAATACCTATGATGGATTAGTAAGTGTAACTGTAAATGGAGCTAATCCGCCATTTACTTATCAATGGAATGATAGTTTACAGCAAACAACATCGATTGCAGATAGTTTAATAGCAGGAACCTATAAACTAATAGTTACAGATTCGCTGGCATGTTCAGACTCCATTTTTGTTGTTGTTGAAGAAATTCCTTGTGATATTGATACTCATTTTGTCAGCATCACCATTTGTGAAGATGACAGTGTTTATTTTGCAGGTGCTTTCCGTACTCAATCTGGGTTCTATTATGACTCGCTAATTAATATCCTCGGCTGTGATAGTGTACGTATTCTTGATTTAACAATTATCGATAAAACATACAGTTCACTTTCAATCAGCCAATGCTATAGTTATACAATTTCTGGCTCAGCCAAAACTTATAACAGTAGTGGCGTATATACTGATACTATCCAAAATGTATTGGGTTGTGACAGCATTATAACATTATATCTGACCATTCATAATAGTACAAGTAGTGTTGTTTACCAAACGTCATGTACTAACTACAGCGTGCCAAGTGGTGATGAGACATATACAAGTAGCGGAATTTATGCTGATACAATTCCAAATTATAATGGTTGTGACAGTTTGCTAACCATCAATTTGACTGTGAACTATCAATCATCATCTACTATTTCAGAAACTGTTTGCAACAGCTACATAGTTCCTAGTGGAGACGAAACCTATACAAGTAGTGGTGTTTATGCTGACACCATTCCAAATTATGCTGGTTGTGACAGTTTACTAACTATTAATTTGATCGTAAACCATCAGTCATCAGCTTCCATTTCAGAAACTGTTTGCAACAGCTATATTGTTCCTAGTGGAGAAGAAACATATACAATCAGCGGTGTTTATGCTGACACAATTCCAAATTATGCTGGTTGTGACAGTTTGCTAACGATATATTTGACAGTAAACTATCAATCATCATCCACTATTTCAGAAACAGTTTGCAACAGCTACATAGTTCCTAGTGGAGAAGAAACATATACAATCAGCGGTGTTTATGCTGACACAATTCCAAATTATGCTGGTTGTGATAGTTT
>JABINZ010000026.1 GCA_018698135.1 Bacteroidota bacterium | reverse complement strand
AGGAATTCCTGGGGTTATAGCATGGCTGAAGAAAAATGCAGTATTATCTTTGTTTTAAGCCAATAAAGGCTGTATATGCTTTGATTTGCAAAACGATGCAAAAATAAACTGTTGGCATTATCATAGACCTAGCTGACAGCCTATTAATAAAATACTGATTATCTGTTTGTTATCATCAATATTGACGGAACTTAATAGCATTAATTTCATTTTTATCAGTCATTTTATACAGAGTTTCTTTTCAAAAATTTGAAAAACATTATCCTTTATATCGGTATAGTCAGTTTCAACCTGACCAATCTACTATAAATAATAATTCTCACAGTTGGCAAGAATTGACAATTTTGCAAATTTTGGTTTGTATGCAATGTATTTTTAAGTGTTATGAAAAAATTAAGAAATTTCTTTGTTTTAAGCCAATGAAGGCTATATTTGCGTTGGTTTGCAAAGCGATGCAAAAATAACTGTTGGCATTATCATAGACCTTGCTTTCAGCCTACTTATAAAATCATGAGTATTAGTTGGTTATCGTCAATATTGACGGAACCTTACTCTCCGCCTTCGCCTTCCGAAGTCCATTAGGACGAAGGAAGGCGGTAATTCCAAACATTCAGTAATTTTATTGGCCGAGCCCAAATGCTTCTGCGGAGAAACTCCGCCATAATATTAATTCATGGTTATTCAATCACTTTTGAAGTCCTTTATGAATAATACGCTAGTATGAATTATGATTAAGAAAATAGAATTGAATGTAGGAAGTAAATACATTCAACTTTCTAAATACTTGGCTTGTTTGTTGTTACATGCCCATTCTTTACTAATAAGCTCCACGAACAATATTCCTGCATGAAAAAATATTTAAATCTTTTTGATAGAACTCAAAAAGTTGATTACAAAATTGAAGTTCTATCAGGAATTACAGTTGCTCTGGCTCTGGTGCCTGAAGCAGTTGCGTTTGCAATTATTGCAGGACTTTCGCCCTTGACAGGTCTTTATGCAGCATTTGTGATGGGATTGGTAACGTCTATTTTTGGTGGACGCCCCGGTATGATATCTGGTGCTACCGGTGCAATAGCTATTGTTATTGTTTCTTTGGCTAAATCGCATGGTGTAGAATATGTTTTTGCAACGGTTATTCTGGCAGGTTTTATTCAAATGTCTGCTGGCTTTTTAAAATTAGGTAAGCTTATTCGCTTGGTGCCAACTCCTGTTATATTTGGATTTGTAAATGGCCTCGCTATTATCATATTTATATCTCAACTTGATCAATTCAAAGGTGTTTCAGGCAATTGGTTAAACGGAACATCTCTTTATATTTTGCTCGGTTTGGTATTGCTAACAATGCTTATTATTTGGGGATTACCTAAAATTACTAAAGCAATACCTGCATCCTTAACAGCCATATTGGTTGTATTTGGCATCGTGGCATTTTGGGGTATTGATACAAAAACCGTAGGTGATATCGCTTCCATTCAAGGAGGATTTCCTCCTTTTCATTTCCCTAAGGTTCCTTTTAAGTTTGATAATATACTGGTGATTTTACCTTATGCTGGAATCATTGCTGCTGTGGGATTAATCGAAAGTTTATTAACGCTTAGTATTATAGACGAAATAACTGAAACACGTGGTAGAGGTAATAAAGAAGCCGTTGCTCAAGGTGCTGCCAATATGCTTTCCGGGATGTTTTCTGGTATGGGTGGTTGTGCCATGATTGGCCAGAGTTTGATTAATGTTTCCAATGGTGCGCGTGCCCGACTTTCGGGTATAGTAGCTTCTGTTATGTTACTTGTGTTTATTATGTTCGGCTCAAGCTTCATTGAGAAAGTGCCCATGGCTGCTCTCACAGGTTTGATGATCATGGTTGCCATTGGCACCTTTGAATGGGCCAGTTTTGGTTCATTCAGGAGAATGCCAAAATCTGATATTTTTGTGATGGTGATGGTTACCTTGGTCACCGTTTTCCTTCATAATTTGGCCTTGGCGGTAATTGTTGGTGTCATTATCGCTGCACTTGTATTTGCATGGGATAGTGCCAAAAGAATTAGAGCCAGAAAACATATCGATGAAGATGGCATCAAACACTACGAGATTTATGGTCCATTGTTTTTTGGTTCGGTAACTACATTTAATGAAAAGTTTGATGTATTAAATGATCCTGATGAGGTTATAATTGATTTTGAGGAAAGCAGGGTTGTTGATATGTCGGCTATTGAAGCACTCAATAAAATTACAGAACGCTATCAAAAAGTTGGAAAGAAAATCCATCTGAAACACTTAAGCCCTGATTGTAAAAAGCTATTGAAGAATGCTGAACAAATTATTGATGTGAATGTTATGGAGGATCCTACTTATAAAGTTGTGGT
>JABINZ010000025.1 GCA_018698135.1 Bacteroidota bacterium | reverse complement strand
GAATGGTAAAGTTAAATTGTGTTAAGTAATAAGGAGAAGAAATCTTGTAGTTTGCTAGACAAAAGCAGATAAAAAAAGCCTCAGATTTCTCTGAGGCTGTGGTTGTAGTCCGTAGGGGATTCGAACCCCTGTTACCAGGATGAAAACCTGGCGTCCTGACCAGACTAGACGAACGGACCAATAATTAATGAGGTGCAAATATAAATGAGAAATTTAGAACAGTCATGATCTTTCTGTAATTTTTTTTAATTGATCGTAAGTTATAGAAAAACAATATCTTAAGCCTAATTTGTTTTCCAACACTTTGTGTCTTTTATACATATATTGATGATAAAATATATTAAATTTGCTCGTTCTTTAAAATCTAATACCCAAAATAAGAGTAATTATGAAAAAAATTAATGTTGCTATCAATGGATTTGGACGTATCGGAAGGTCAACTTTCAGAGTATTATATGACAAGCCAGAAATCAATATTGTAGCAATTAACGATCTGGTAGATCCACATACCATTGCTTATCTGTTAAAGTACGATTCTATTTTTGGCATTTTTGCTGATGAAGTGAAATACGATAATGATCATTTAGTTGTTCATGGTAAGCAAATCAGGGTGTTCGCAGAAAAAGATAATTCAAAATTGCCTTGGAAAGACTTGGATGTAGATGTGGTATTAGAATCCACAGGAAAATTCACCAATAAAGAAAAACTAACCAATCACTTGATTGCCGGAGCCAAAAAAGTTGTCCTTTCAGCTCCACCAAAAGGAAGTGATATTCAGGCTGTTGTTTTAGGTGTAAATGATGAGGTAATAAATAAGGATCTGGATATTGTCTCGAATGCTTCCTGTACAACCAATTGTTTGGCACCAATGGTCAAAGTTTTGGATGCACTGGCAGGAATCGATACAGGCTTTGCCACAACAGTTCATGCCTATACTGCGGATCAAAATTTGGTTGATGCACCGCATAAAGATTTAAGAAGAGCTCGTGCAGCTGGTATAAATATAATCCCTACTTCAACTGGAGCAGCAAAAGCAACTGCCCTTATTTTTCCACACCTTGAGGGGAAATTGACAGGAAGCGCTTATCGTGTTCCTGTTATTGATGGTTCTATTGCTGATTTCATGTGCACAGTGAAAAAAGAAGTAACTGTTGAACAAATTAACAAGGCTTTTGAAGAAGCAGCTGAAACACATCTTAAAGGTATTTTAGAGTATACAGAGGAAGCTATTGTGTCATCCGACATTATCAAGAGTCAGTACTCCTGTATATTTGATTCCAATCTGACCGATGTTATCGGAAACATGGTGCGTATTGCTGGTTGGTACGATAACGAATCAGGCTATTCACACCGTTTGGCTGATTTGATTGTGAAATTGGGAAGATTGATATAAAGTTTTAAATGTACTTTTTGTTTTTCTCTTGAAAAAGAATGACGAACAGTAGAACATTTGAATTAAGAATTACGAAGTAGGCACAGGATATTTCCTTCGTCATTCAACAATCGTTATTCTCTTGTTGTAATTCATTAAATTTAAAAAAACAATAGAGATATCTCGCTTACATCATTTTAATATTGAATACTGGATGTTTTCAATATTAATCAAATTCAGATACTATGACAGAATCATCTAAGGCAGTTTGGTTTGAAGGTACTACCAAGATTAGTTGTAACATTAATGATGTAGAAAAATCCTTAAATAATTTAGGAGAACACTTTAAGGAAATTTCAAGTATCATGCCCGGTATGACTAGTGTCAAGCTTATAGAACAAGGAAGTGACTTTGTAACAATAGAAACCAACGAGGGGATAATGAAAAGAACAAATATTTCAATTGTCTCTAATAAAGATAAAATAATTGTTGAATTTGACGAAGAATATCAAGCAGGAAAAACAATAACTACGAATTCTCATTTTGTAAAGGAATTTGAAGAAAAAAACAATGAAATAAGACTTCGAGTTGAAATTAGTAATTTAAAAGCTCCGGGATTTATGGGTTTTTTTTATAGAAATTTTGGAAGCAAAAACATTGGGAATTCTTTTCTTAATGCGTATGAAAATTACCTGGGGAAACAGAGTTCATGAATGAATAGCGAATTACACCAAATGTATGAAAAAATAGCTGAGACAGTAGTGGAATAAGGGGTTTTAGCCACTTCAGTTTTCATGTAAGTTGACAGAAAAGTGACTCACAATCGGTTAATATTCTTATATTGACCACTCAATCATTCAAGTCGAAAAGACCAATAGTCCATTTGAAATAAGAATAAGAACTATCCATCCTAATGATCAAAAGCTCTGGCCGAATTGTCAGGGCTTTTTTTATGTCATTACAATCGAATTCTTACAGGATTAAATAACTTTGCAGCAAAGCATGTATTCTATCGCCTTTCCTGATTTTTCAGGGAGGGAGGAAAGTCCGGACAGCACAGAGCGCAACACTTCCTAACGGGAAGGCTCCGATTTTATCGGTGACGGAAAGTGCCACAGAAAGGGAAACTGCCTATGTCTTTGCATTTTGTTTTTAGCAGGCTTTGCCTGTCGAAGCTTTAGCAAAGGCAGGCGATGATGAAAAGGTGAGGTAAGAGCTCACCAGTCCTGATAGTGATATCGGGAGCTTGGTAAACCCTGTTGGTTGAAAGGTCATGTATATCTCGATTCCCTTTATTGGGAGCTGGCTTGCTCGGCCGTTTATCGAGAGGGGTAGACCGATTGAGTCTGTTGGTGACAGCAGACCTAGACAAATGATAGAACTCCATTCTTTTGGTTTGGATGTACAGAATCCGGCTTATTGCATGTTTGATACCGGAGGTTCGTCCTCCGGTTTTTTTAAATTTGAACCATGAATACGCAAGAATCAGATAACCGTCTGCTTAAAAAGACAAACGAATTATTGGCGATATGTCAATTGGATCAAATAGATCAGCTAGTGGCAGAAACAATAATTAATAATCTTCGTGATGTTATTCGCTTTCATGAGCATCAATATTATGTATTGTCGAAACCAAAATTAAATGATTACGATTACGATCAATTGGAGAAACTGCTCCTGCGTATTGAAAAGGATTTCCCTCATTTAGTAGATACTAATTCACCTAGCCAACGTGTAGGAAATGATCACAATCAGGAATTCAAACAAGTGGTTCATCAATATCCCATGCTTTCTTTGGGAAATACGTATTCAGAAGAAGACATTATCGAATTTCATGAGCGCATTGTAAAAACAATAGGTGAGGATTTTACCTATTCTTGTGAATTAAAATTTGATGGAGCATCCATTAGCCTGACTTATTTAGAGGGAAAGTTGGTTTCAGCAGTTACCCGTGGAGATGGTATTCAGGGAGACGATATTACAGCTAATGTAAAAACCATTAAAAGTGTTCCATTGCTTTTATCAGGGAAGGACTATCCAGTTGAATTTGTCATTCGAGGCGAAATATATATGCCAACAGCTGGATTTCAGAAGTTAAATGACGACCGCATAGAGGCTGGAGAAATTCCCTTTGCAAATCCCAGAAATTCGGCTGCAGGTAGTTTGAAAATGCAAAATTCTTCTCTGGTAGCTAAACGTCCTTTGGATTGTTTTTTTTATGGACTATTATCCAGCGCCTTACCAACCGATTCACATTTTACTAATTTACAATTAGCCAGAAATTGGGGTTTTCGAATATCAGAACATCTAAAGCATTACACATCCATTCAGGAGGTAATCGATTATGTGAAGTATTGGGAAAACGAACGAAGCAAATTGCCTTTCGAAATAGATGGAATAGTCATCAAAGTAGATTCTAGTCATTTGCAAAAACAACTGGGTTTTACAGCAAAATCACCACGATGGGCAATTTCTTATAAGTTTAAAGCAGAACGTGTTAGTACTGTTTTGAATTCGGTTTCCTATCAGGTAGGACGCACAGGTGCCATAACCCCAGTCGCTAATTTGGAAGCTGTTTTATTGGCAGGAACGACTGTAAAAAGAGCATCTTTACACAATGCCGACCAAATTGAATTATTGGATTTGTTTGTTGGAGACACAGTTTATGTGGAGAAAGGAGGGGAAATTATTCCTAAAATTGTTGGTGTTGACCTGAATAAACGTTCTGATGAACTGCAAAAAATAGCTTATATCACTGCTTGTCCGGAATGTGCTACTGAATTAGTGCGGGTGGATGGTGAAGCAAATCATTATTGCCCCAACGAAAGCAGTTGCCCACCTCAGATAAAAGGAAAAATAGAGCATTTCATAAGCCGTAAGGCCATGGATATTGGTTTTGCAGAAGCTACTGTCAATTTATTATTTGAAAAAGGATATGTAACCAATGTTGCTGATATTTTCGAGCTGCAAAAAGAGCAAATTGAAGAATTGGAAGGGTTCAGAGAGAAATCTGCATCCAAGATGATCCAAAGTATAGAAGATGCAAAATCAGTTCCTTTTGCCCGGGTTTTATATGCCTTGGGAATACGTTATGTAGGCGAAACTGTAGCTAAGAAATTAAGTATGCGTTTTCATCATATAACAAAGCTTGCAGAAGCTTCTCTGGAAGAATTAATGGATACGGATGAAATAGGGGAGAAGATTGCACTTAGTTTGATCAATTGGTTTAGCCAAGATTCCAATATTCTGCTGATTGATCGATTAATGGATAATGGGATTCAGTTTGAAATAGGTGATGAAGTACAGACATCATTAAGTACTATACTTGAAGGGAAAACCTTTGTTGTTAGTGGTGTTTTTAGCATTTATTCCAGAGATGAAATTAAAGCAATGATTGATCAAAATGGCGGAAAAAATGTGGGATCTATATCTAAAAAAACAAGTTTTGTTTTAGCTGGCGATAATATGGGTCCAGCGAAATTAGAAAAAGCACAGAAGTGGGGTATTCCCATTATTTCAGAGCAAGAGTTCCTGGACATGATCGAGCAATAAAAAACCCTGACGAATGGCCAGGGTTCCTTTGTTTATTTTTAGATCAGATGCTATTCAACACCTTCATACTCTTCTTCTTCCTCGCTATTATTTCGTTTAGTTGTTCCTGCTGGAGGACCTTTCTTTTCACGAGTATCTTGCCAGTCTTGAAGTTGTTTGAGTTGATCGGCTCCATACTCATAATCTGTACGAATAATTTTAAAGGTGGTTCTTCTGTTTTGCTGATGTTGTGCTTCTGTACAATTATAAAGTGGTGGTGCACCTGTGCTACAATCGCAACCATTGGCAATTTTTGTTTCACCATAACCAATTGCTTGTAAGCGATCCATAGGAATGCCTTTGTACTCTAAATAATCTGTTACTGATTTTGCTCTTCTGTTCGACAGATCATTGTTGTGTTCGTCTGTTGCACGGCAGTCAGTATGTGAACCAATTTCAATTACCACATAAGGATGCTTCATCAATAAATTGTAAAGGGAGTCTAATACTATCATGGATTCAGAGCGAAGCATATCATCATCTAAATCGTAATAAATACCTTCGAGTTCCACATCAACTGGTAAGAAAGGATCAAGGTATAAATCACGAACAAAGTCTTCTGAAAATTCAAGACCTACTGTGGAAACGAATTTCTCTTCTGAATCGAAGTAGAACTTCTTAATGGCTATTACAGAGTATTCGGCTTCTGGTTTCAAATCATATTTGTAACCTCCGGAAACATCTGTCTGAACCTGTATTTTATATGAAGTATCTTCTTCGCTAATATAAAGTGTTACCGTTGCATCTGGTATTGTTTCTTTTGTTTTAATATTAAAAACGACACCCGACAAAGTATATTCCAGTGGAGTCATATAGAATTCATAGATATCGTCTCCTTTGCCTTCACGATTAGACGAAAGAAATCCTTTATATCCCTTGGCTACTGTGCCACCTTTTTCAATAATAATTCCGAAATCATCTCCACCTGAGTTGATAGGGGGTCTTAAGTTAATAGGCAAACTCCAGCTTCCATCATCTTGCTTTTCTGCATAAAAAATATCCAAACCACCCATACCCGGTAATCCATCTGAAGCAAAATATAAACGTTTGTTGGTGTAGGAAAATGGATACATATCATTTTCTGGGGTATTGATATTCTCACCAAGGTTTACAGGATCGCTCCATGTTTTTCCACGCTTGACATAGGAAGCCACATAAATGTCTTTTTTTCCAAATCCAAGATCAGGATCATCACTTGAGAAATACAATTTCTTGCCATCAGGAGACAGTGTTGGGTGTCCGTATTTTACAAAAGAGTCGTTGCAGAAAGGCAATACATCAGGTTCTCCCCAAACTTTACCTTTTTTACGAATGACAAAAATCCTGCAGTTATGTCCATCTCCATTTTTATCATTACACTGGGTGTAATACATAGTGTTAAAGCGTCTGTCAAACGTAACAACACCTTCGTTGTATTTGGTATTAACGATATTGTCTTCATCTATTAATCTGGGTTTCTCCAGTTTTTTAGATCCTCTTTTCCCAACTATTTCTGACACAAAAATGTCAGTATGTTTTTCGTTTGTCCAATTGTAAATTTTATTTCCTGAAGAAGCGTCACGATCAGATGTGAACACCATAGCTCCTTTTTTGTAGAAAGCAGGAGCAAAATCATTACTTTTTGAATTTAGTATTTTGTAATTTTCAACAACATAGCGGGTTTTATCATTTTTCCATTTGATTGCATCTTCACAGGATTTTAATCCCATTTCACCTTTGGCATCACCAGGCATTTCACGAATATAATTATTGAAAGTGATGATGGCATCTTCATATTTTTCCTGTCTTTTTTGCATATCTGCCATAGCAAAATAAGCATCAGGATCATCTTTTGAATATTTTAATACCTTGCTATAATAATTTTCGGCTTTTCTAAAATCACCCATTTGCTTGTAAGCATGAGCAATTTTCATTGTCATTTCGCCTTTTATTTTTTTGTCCCTTTCTTTACTAACCAATTTCTTATACATATCTATAGCCGTATTGAACTGATATAGATCATATGCTTCATTGGCTTTTTCTAAGGATCCTGAGCCACTACAACCAATTAGAGTAGTAAATAATACAGCGATCAAGGCAAGTGAAAAAAATCTTCTTAGGTTCATAATTGCATCTTTTGTAAAACCCTCGTTTTATTATACCACAAATAAAACGAATAATGTGCGAATATAAATGTTTTCAAACTATTTTATGTGATAAAAGTGAATATTAAAACGCTTTTATCCTCATGTATTTCTACTTATTTTGATTATGGCAAACTGTAATTTTTGAACTCATTAATGCTGATATGGATGATTGTTAAGAATAGTTAAACATCTATAAAACTGTTCTAAAAAGATAATCCTTACCAAATCATGTGGAAATGTAAACTTCGACAATGAAATTAAAGAATTAGCGCGTTTGTACAATTCCGGTCCAAAACCATATGCCCCACCAATCAAAAAGATGAGTCGGTTCGGACTTGTATTAAATTGTTGTTGAACATATTTTGAAAATTCGATGGATGTAAAGATTTTTCCTTTTTCGTCCAATAAAATGAGTCGATCGTTTGGCTGAAGTAGTTTGAGGATTTGATCTTGTTCACTTTGTATGACTTCCTCAGGACTTTTAGCTTTGGGTATTTTGATTTCACGAATATCAAATGACGTGAAGTGTTTTATTCTTTTTGCATACAAATCAATACCAGAATTCAAATAGTTGTGATTGGTTTTTCCAGTCATCCAGAACTCTGTTTTCATCATCAAATATTTTAAGCGTAATAGTCGTCTAAATCAGTTAAAACCTCACATCCTTTTTCCGTAACAACCAATGTGTGTTCAAATTGTGCAGACAGCTTGTTATCAATGGTGCGCACGGTCCAGCCATCCTTTTTATCTAACTTAGTTCTGGCCTTCCCAAGGTTGATCATGGGTTCGATGGTAAAAGTCATACCTGCTTTCATTTTTGCTCCAGAATCTTTTTCAGCTATATGGGCAATTTCTGGTGGTTCATGAAATGCAACACCTACTCCATGTCCACAATATTCGTATACAACTGAGCATTTATTAGCACGCGCATATTTAGCTATTTCATATCCTATATTACCTACAAAATTTTCAGGATAACATTGTTCAATTCCAATATCCAAACAGTCTTGGGCTATTTTAATAAGTTTTTTTGCATTTTCATCAATATCACCAATGGCAAACATGCGACTGGTATCGCCAAAATAGCCATTTAATATGGTTGTTACATCCACATTCAAAATATCGCCATTTTTCAGGATTTCTTTGGGATTTGGTATGCCATGACAGACAACTTCATTGAGTGAAATGCAACTCGATTTTGGGAATCCATTATAATTAAGTGGTGCAGGAAGGGCTCCATGATCCCGTATATATGTATCAATTTTTTTGTCGAGAGCAGCTGTACTCACTCCCTCAACAACATATTCTGCAATATATTTTAAAGTTTGAGCAGCTAATATTGAACTTTGACGAATACCCTCAATTTGCTCCGCTGATTTTATTATAATATGTGCCATTTTAAAAACAGATTCTATTAGTATTCTCTTTGTTCAAATTTTTCTTTCTTTTTATCTTTCACTCTTTTTACTATAAAGTAAATTATTAGAGCAAAAACAACTAGTTGTATGACAGCAAATATGCTAATGGAAATTATATTCATCATCTTCTTCTATAAAGTCATTTTCATCATCCGGTTTTTCTTCATCGATTTTCTGCTTTCGAATGATGACAAAATAAACAAGTAAAACCAATCCTACAGGAAGAAAAATTTTGAGAAAACCAACCAGAAAATCCCAAAACATAATTAAGCAAGTTTTACAGCGGTTCCATAAGCCAATATTTCAGCACTTCCCTGCATAATCATGGAAGTTGTAAAACGAACATTAACAATAGCATCAGCACCTAATTTCTCTGCATCTTGTATCATCCGATACATGGCTTCTTCACGTGCATCAGCTATGAGTTTGGTATATTCAGATATTTCGCCACCTACTAAAGTTTTCAATCCAGCAAAAATGTCTTTACCAAGATGTCTGGCACGCACTGTATTCCCACGGGCAATACCCAAATTTTGAGTAATTTCTCTACCGTGAATTGTTTCGGTTGTCGAAGTAATCATATGTTATAATTTTATAGTTTCCATTCCACGAGAAATCTTTCCAACCAGTCCAGAAAGTACATTGCCAGGACCTGATTCAGTGAAGCTGCTTGCTCCGTCTTTTACCATATTTTCAACACTTTGTGCCCACTTTACCGGTGCAGTAAGTTGAGCAATCAGGTTTTCTTTTATGATGGCTGGGTCAGTAGATCCAGTGGCTGTAGCATTTTGATATATAGGACAAATGGGCGAATTAAAAGTAGTGTTTTCAATTGCTTTTGCCAGTTTTTCACGTGCAGGCTCCATCAGTGGGGAATGAAAAGCTCCACCAACCTTAAGAGGTAAGGCTCGTTTTGCTCCTTTTTCTTTTAGTAATTCACAGGCTTTATTAATTCCCTCAACCGATCCTGAAATAACGATTTGACCGGGCGAATTGTAATTTGCTGGAACAACTACATCATCAATTGATGCACATACTTCTTCAACAATTCCATTATCAAGTCCAATTATAGCAGCCATGGTTGATGGTTCTGCTTCACATGCTTCTTGCATAGCTAAAGCCCTTTGCTGCACAAGTCGAACGCCATCTTCAAAACTTAAGGCTCCTGCTGCAACCAATGCCGAAAACTCACCTAAAGAATGTCCGGCAACCATTTCAGGAATTTGTTCTCCTTTTTTTGCCAGAAAGGTTGTTACTGAATGAATGAAAATAGCTGGTTGGGTAATTTTAGTTTGTCTTAAATCTTCATCAGTTCCGGCAAACATGAGGTCAGAAATTCGAAATCCCAATATTTCATTTGCTTTTTCGAATAATTGTCTCGATTCTTCATGCTCGGTAAACAGGTCTTTTCCCATGCCTACAAACTGTGCTCCTTGTCCTGGAAATACAAACGCTTTCATATCTATTTTTTATTATTGCTTCAGAAATTTCACTGCAAATATCTTAAAATCCTCTTTACAGACCTAAAAATCTGAGTTTGGGATAACAAATATTTACAGCTTCTTGAGGTTTTTTATAGACAATCCAGATTTTTGCAGGACTATCGTGATAATTCAATAAAATCTGGGGATGTGTATGGGAAACCTCATGAAGCCCAAAGGGAGAGCAAATTGAGCACAATCTTTAAAAAAGAAATCTCTTGAAATAACCAGTTATAACTTCAAAATTTCTTCTTCAAATCTTATCCCCTATTTGCTCTCTGTTATTTATTTCTTGTCCCGAACTCAGGTTTATAGGATTGTCACTGACTGTCAGTATCGTTAGAATATAAAAAAACCAATAGCTTTGTGTATTAAAATAAATAGGGTACAGCATATATGATTGTTATAACAGGTGCAGCAGGTTTTATTGGAAGTTGTTTGGTTCGAAAACTCAATGACGAAGGTTTTTATGACTTGGTTTTGGTGGATGATTTTTCGAAGACTGAGAAACTAAAAAATATTAAAAATAAGCAATTTAGTCTAAAAGTTGATCGAAATAAGTTTTTCAACTGGCTGGATAATGAACATAAATTGGTTCAGTTTATTTTTCACTTAGGTGCCAGAACCGACACTACTGAATTTGATTTTGACATATTGAATGAACTGAATCTGGATTATTCAAAGCAAGTGTGGCAAAAATGCATCAAATATAGCTTGCCACTGGTCTATGCATCATCTGCTGCAACATATGGTGGAGGAGAGTTCGGTTATGATGATAATCATGATTTATGCGAAAACCTGAAACCCTTGAATCCCTATGGCATTTCAAAAAATGAATTTGATAAATGGGCTTTGCAACAAGAACAAAAACCTTATTTCTGGACCGGTTTGAAATTCTTTAATGTCTATGGGCCAAATGAGTATCACAAAAGCAGAATGGCATCTGTCGTTTTTCATGCTTTTAATCAAATTCAGGAAAAAGGTGGAATGCAACTTTTCCGTTCACATAAGGAAGGATGTGGAGATGGTGAGCAAAGCCGCGATTTTGTATATGTAAAAGATGTTTGTGAAGTCATGTATTTTCTGATGCATAATAGGAAATCTGAAAATAACGGAATTTATAATTTGGGAACTGGTAAAGCTGAAAGTTTTAATACACTTGCTGAAGCTATTTTTGAGTCATTGGAAATAGAAGCCAATTTATCCTATATTGATACACCAGAGGATATTCGCGATAAATACCAGTATTTTACGGAAGCGAATATTGACAAACTGAGATCGATAGGTTATGACAAAGATTTTAAAAAGCTAAAAGAAGGAATTGCAGATTACGTGAAAACTTATTTGGCTGTAAGTGATGTTTATTGATGAGTTATAAAACATTTTGACCGAAAATAGATACTTTATATAGAATAAATAACCCTCTGATAAAATCTCACAGTATTTAAAATTAATTAGATTGAAAATGAAAAAAACTATCCTAATCATAACGACATTATTTTTGTCTTTGGTTGTTTACACCCAAAATGTTTTTGAACCAGAAACATATTTTGGAATTAAGTTAGGTGGAAATTTTTCTAGAATTATTTCTGAACCTTCAATCAAACAGAAAATTAATACAGGATTGACAAGTGGAGTTGTATTTAAACATATTTCACAAAAAAGTTTAGGAATCCAGATTGAACTGAATTATAAACAAGCTGGTTGGAATGAAAACTTAGATTCAACAAATACTTACAAAAGACGTTTAGATTATATTCAAATCCCATTTATGACTCATATTAATTTAGGAAATCAAAAAACAAGATTTTTGATTAATTTAGGCTCTTATCTTGATTACCTCCTTTCTGAAAAAGAGAAAATTAACTTATTAGAAGATGTTGAAGAAAAAGATTATTATGGAAAAAAAGTAAACAATAAAACTGGATTTGGATTATGTTTAGGATTTGGAATTTCATTGCATTCTTCAATTGGATTATTTCAAGCAGAAAGTAGAATTTCTTCCAGTTTAAATGATATTTTTAAAAATACTACTGGCTCACACTTTTCTTCATCAAAAAATTTAAATGCTGAGCTAAGCTTATCCTATTTAATTGATTACAATGCGTTTAAAAAGGCTAGTAAAAATCGTAACTGATATTTAAAGTAAAATAGAAAATACAAGAATTGAATAAACTAAACTTTGCATAATACGAGCATTAGGCCATGTCAATCAAGGGAATTAGAATGTTAGAAATTGGTGGAGAGAAGTGTTATTTCCTCTGCCCGAGCTCAAACGTTAATTGATTAACAGGATGGCATCATTTTAGCTTTTTGCTTCAAACACAATCAACAAGATTCATGAAAAAATATCTACTATTAAGTTTATTCTTGATCAATGCGCTCTATCTCCTTGCTCAAAATACTTCGTTGGTGGTTTTTTCACAAAGTGGAGAGCCTTTTAAATTGGTATTAAATGGGATTTTATATAATGATGAAGCCCAAACCAATGTGACTGTAAAAGGACTCAACCCTACAACCTATCAGGCAACGCTGATTTTTGAAAATTCTGAAATAGGGGATCTTTCAGGTTATGTGAACCTTCGTGAAAGAAAAGAAATGACCTATGCCGTTAAAAGACGGAAAGTAAGTGTGGAAGAAAAATTGGCACTCATGACATTGCAGAATATTGCACGAGATTTCAATCTCAAAGATGAAGATGAAGTGGAGGCCAAAAAAGCAGAAATTGAGCGCAAAGATGAAATATATAGTTTAAAGCTGTTTACTGAAGTGGCAATTAAAAAACAACATCAAAAAGCATCAGCTAAAGTAAAAGAAATTAATAATAACGTGACTGTCAATGAAGTTACAAGTGTGCATGAAATGGAGAAAGTACAAGTTGAAGATGTTGCTGTTGTTGCCCAAGACTCTGAGGTAATCGAAGAGGTGACGAATGATGAATATGTTGAAGAAAGAGGATGTGAAATGTATATGGATCAGCCTAATTTCGAGATGCAAATTACTGAAATTAGTCGGGTGAAATTTGAGGATCAAAAACTTTCAGCTGCTCAGGAATTAGTCAATAATAATTGTTTAAAAGTAAATCAGATTGAAGAAATTCTTGATCTTTTTACCTTTGATAATTCTCGTCTGGAAATAGCAAAACTTGCCTATTCGAATACCTATGATCAGCTAAACTTCGAAAAGCTTTACGATCTTTTTAGTTTCGAATCTTCAAAAGTAGAATTGAAAGAGTTTGTGATAGCGAATAAATAAAAAAACGTCCTTTGGCAACGCTCAGGACGTTTTTTCTGTTTTAGAATCAATGACTTAAAGGGAGTGTAAATCAAACTCTGTCTGGTTATAATTTCCTTTAATTTCAAATTTATAATAATATTCATAATGCTGTTGTAATGTTGGTAACTTTTAGCTTTAGCGTTTAAAAAGTTATCAATATTTCAATGGCTTTGGT
>JABINZ010000024.1 GCA_018698135.1 Bacteroidota bacterium | reverse complement strand
TAAGCCTCAGCCTATAGTGACCATTGAGAAAAGTGATACAACCGCTTGCTATCCACAAGATTTTGATATTGTTTCTTCTTACCAAAATGCCAATGGTATTGAGTGGTATTTAAAATCAAATAGTGGTTCAGGTATTTTTGAATCAAATATTAACCAGACTTCCGCAGTTTACCTCCCTCATTATAACGACCTGAATCGCTCATATTTCAAGCTATTTTTGCGAAGTCTTCACTCCGATGCTGTTTGTGCATCGGCTCATGATAGTATCCGGGTGCGTATTATCAATCCACATCCAGCTTTTTCTGCTAATAATCTGGAAGGAAATGTGCCTTTAAAAGTGAAATTTTCAGATCAGAGTTTCTCCAATTCAGCAAACATTATTGAATGGTTTTGGGACTTTGGAGATGGAAGAACTAGTTCGCAACAAAATCCTTTGGTAACCTATTCCAAAGGTGGTTATTATAATGTGCGTTTAAGGGTTCTCTCTGCCGATGATTGTAGCAGCGTTATTTTGAAGAATGATTTTATTCATGCAATATCCACCACAACGATTCAGGAAGCAAATAACTTTGAGATAGCAATTTTCCCGAACCCAGCAAATGATTATGTGGTGGTTAAGCTAAAACACGATACATTCGAAATGCTATCCATTAGCCTTTACAATAGTTTGGGGCAAAAAATTAAATTTCACACCAATATTAATGATCAGGAGTTTGTCATAAACTCCCTGCATGATTTGAGTGGTATGCTTCACATGAAAATTGATTTATCAAATGGCGAATCGGTGTATGCTAAACTAATTGTTGAATAAATAACGAAACTCTGACAGGGTTTGGAACCCTGTCAGAGTTAAACAATAAATATTTTAAGATGTATAACTTCCCACTTTTAGAAGCAGGAGAATATTATCATATTTATAATCGCGGAATAGGAAAACAAACAATATTTCGAAGTAGCAACAATTATCAATATTTCATTGAAAAAGCCCTAAAATATCTGCATCCTATTTTAGAAATTATTTCATACTGTTTACTCAAAAATCATTTTCATTTCTTTGTGAAAATAAAAACAATTGAGGAACAACTTCAATTTCATAAAATTAATAACCCTAATGATGACTTCAAAGAACTTATAGCAGGAAAACAATTCTCAAAGCTGTTTAATTCATATGCTCAGGCATTTAATAAATCATATAACAGAAGTGGAAGTTTGTTCGAGAAACCTTTTAAACGAATTCCTGTTTCTGAAGATGATTACATCACATTACTAATATTTTACATTCACTCAAATCCTGTAAAACATGGAATTATATCAAATTTCTACGATTATCCTTACTCTTCATACACTGATATCATCAAAAATGATATGAGAATAGTAAACTCTGATTTTGCCTTAAAATGGTTTGGAGAATTAGAAGATTTCATCTCATTTCATAAGGAAATGCATGATTTGAGAAAAATTGACAATTATCTTTTGGAATAAAACCAAAAATAACCCTGACAGGGTTTGGAACCCTGTCAGGGTTATATGTCTGCTGAGAAACTAAATAAACTTCTCTCTATACTTGGATTTGATTTCATTCACAACATGACGAATATCCTGTTCCTGTGATTTATCAGCAACCAGAATAATGTTTTCTGACTCGACAATAATCAAGTCTTTTACGTTATTTACAGCCAACAATTTGTCATCTGAAATATTGATGATGCAATCCTTTGTATTGCGGGTAAATACAAATTTTCCTTTAATGGCATTGTTATCCTTGTCTTTATCGACAAACTGAAATAATGAATTCCAGGTCCCAATATCCGACCATCCAAAATCACCTTCTTGTACAAATACATTATCAGCCTTTTCCATGATACCATAATCAATGGAAATAGTAGGACAATCTGCATAGGCATTTGTGACAAAATCTTCTTCAGAAGCTGTATAATATGCATTTTCGATACTATCAAAACAACTTGCCACTTCGGGTAAATGGTTTTGTATAGCGAGTGTTACCGCCTGAACATTCCAAATAAAAATACCTGCATTCCATAAAAACTCACCTGATTCTACAAAGCTTTCAGCAATTTCCAGACTAGGTTTTTCGGTAAATGTTTTTACAGGAAAAAACCCTTCATTTTTGTCATCATCTTCAAACTGAATATAACCATAGCCCGTATCGGGACGATTTGGTTTAATCCCCAAAGTAACTAAAACATCTTTTTGAGATGCAAAGTCCATAGCTTGGCCTATCGATTCCAGAAAAATTCCTTCGTTCATTATTAAATGATCGGAAGGTGCAACAACCATGGTTGCTAGTGGATCTTTTTGTTTGATTTTATAAGCAGCATAAGCAACACACGGAGCTGTATTTCGCGCAATGGGTTCAGCTAAAATCACATCATCACTAATTCCGGGAATCTGTTCTCTTATAATTTCACTATAATCCTTATTTGCAACGATATAAATATTTTCTCGTGGACAAATTTGCGCAAAACGTTCATAAGTAGCCTGAAATAAAGACCTACCTGTATTCAGAACATCTAAAAACTGCTTTGGATATTTTTGTTTACTCAGCGGCCAGAATCTACTACCAACCCCTCCTGCCATGATCACTGTATAAAAATGAGAATTCATTTGCATAATTTTTCAGAGGGCAAAAATAAAGCTTATTGGCTAATATTCATATGATACATTTAAATTTATCAATCCTGACCGCTGACTTTCATGAATATTTAGCCAAAATCATCTTTTGGAATATTTCTTGTAATTTCAGAATCATGCGCCTTACAACTTTATGTTTCCTAATAATTTCCACAGCCATTTTAAACAGTTTATCTGCTCAAGAAAAATTGACACCTTACTCAAAAAATGATGCTTTTAAATTCGGAGAAAAACTAAGCTATAAGTTCTACTATTCATTATACATCAACATTCCTGTAGGAGAAATTATAATGGAAGTGAAGAGCGAACCCAAAATGCTTAAAGAGAAAAGCCATTATCATTTGACAGGGAAAGGATCTACATTTAAATTTTACGATCCGTTTTTCAAAGTAAGAGACCATTATGAGTCCTATGTAGATGTCAATACATTCAAACCATCTGCTTCCTTTCGTATAATCCACGAGGGCAACTATAACTCAAAAGAATACTATATCTACGATCATAATAAAAACATCGTTACTAATAGTAAAAAAAGAAAAATCCCAACTGGAGATTTCACACAGGAAATTCTATCAGCTGTATATCTAGCCCGCACATTTGATTACAGTCAAGCTAAAATAGGAGATTCATTTATGCTTAACATATTTATTGACGACTCTTGCTATTATGCTGGTGTAAAATACATGGGCAAAACTATACTGAAGACTAAAAAAGGGAGTTATCGTTGCCTGATTCTTAAGCCCATATTAATTGTTGATCGTGTATTTAAAAGTGATGAAGACATGACCCTTTGGGTAAGCGATGATCGCAATAAAATTCCCATTAAAATTTATTCTGGAATCAGCGTAGGAGCAATAAATGTTGTTCTTAATGATTACTCTGGTCTGAAAAATCCAATGCAAGCAAAACTTAAATAATCACTGCTGGGTTCCTGTATTACATCTTTGATTACTATTAATTGATTTGTCAATTAAGGCAACAACGAATTAGTATATTTCTGTATAAAGAAGATACAATTATCTATGGGGTACGCAAGAACCCTAATAAATTTTTCATTGGTTTATAGTAATTTACAAATGAAAATTTTATGTAGGTTTGAAGCAAAGGTCGACATAGATATTATTCAGGATTCAACCGATTATGATTCCACACGAAACAGTAGAAAAAATAATTTCATCCGCAAGGGTTGAGGAAGTCGTAGGTGATTTTGTCAATCTTAAAAAGCGTGGTGTAAACATGATTGGCCTATGCCCTTTTCATGATGAAAAAACACCCTCCTTTGTAGTTTCACCTAGCAAGGAACTTTACAAATGTTTTGGTTGTGGCAAAGCTGGCAATTCGGTTCGTTTTTTAATGGATCATGAAAAATACAATTATCCCGAAGCGCTCAAGTTTTTGGCTGCGAAATATGGTATTACCATTGAAGAAGAAGAAGTTAGCGATGAGCAGCGAATAGAAAGGGATGAAATTTCCAGTATTTATATTGTCCTGGAGTTTGCGAACGAATTCTATCATAATTATTTGCTTAATTCAGAAGATGGAAGGGCAATTGGACTGGCTTATTTAAAAGAAAGGAAAATTGATCTAGAAACAACTAAGCATTATCAAATTGGCTTTAGTCCAGCTCAAAAAGACACTTTCAGTAAAGCAGCATTAGCGAAGGGTTATAAGGATGATTTTTTGGTAGCAGCAGGATTATCAATCAAAACAAATGATGGTTTTCTGATTGATAGATTTCGAGCGCGAATCATGTTCCCTATACATTCAGCCAGTGGCCGGGTATTGGGTTTTGGTGGTCGTATACTGACATCCAATCCCAAAGAGGCAAAATATATAAATTCGCCTGAAACAAAAGTATACAATAAAAGCAGTGTTTTATATGGCCTGTTTCAAGCAAAACACAGCATTCAAAAAGAAGGAAAAGTTTATTTGGTTGAAGGCTATACGGATGTAGTTGCGCTTAAACAGGCTGGCATTGAAAATGTTGTTGCTTCTTTAGGGACCAGCCTTACACCTGAGCATACCCGCTTAGTTAAACGATATTCCAACAACCTTACTTTTATATTTGATGGCGATGAAGCTGGAATTAAAGCTTCATTGAGAGGAATTGATATTGCCCTGAAAGAAGAGCTTAATGTGCGCATAGTTGCTTTACCAACTGGTGAAGATCCTGACTCATTCAGCAAAAAACACGATAGAAATGAATTGATTCATTTCCTGAAGAAAAATGCCAGTGATTTTATACTTTTTAAATCACGATTTTTATTTGGAGATGTTTCTAACGATCCCATTCAAAAAGCAGAAGCTGTTCGAAATATCATTAAATCCATCATACAGATACCGAACCATATCCATCGAAGTAGTTACTTAAAAGAGCTAAGTTCTGAACTGGATATTGAGGAAGAAATACTGTATAGAGAATTAAACAGCCAACTACGTAGCAAGCGAACACAAATTGCAACTAAAACTGTTCGGAAAGAAGAAAAAAAGCCAGAAAAGTCCGATCTCGAAGGCAAAATGCTAAAGAGTACGTCCTCTGAACAGGAACGAATTATCATTAATCTTTTAATTATGGCTGGCTCTGAGGATTTTGAAGATGAATCGAAATGTGCAGATATCATTCTCGAAAATATCATGGAATATGAGTGGGAAAATCCTTTACTCAAAAAAGTATTTGACCATTACGTTGATTATAAACAGCAGAATAAAATTTACCCGGAAATTAAATATTTCGTCCAACATCCTGAACAGTTTTTTCAAGATATTGCCAGTGAAGCCGCTTTCATGGATTCTAGTATAAGCGAGAATTGGTCAAAAAAAACAGGCCGCAATGTAGAGTCGGAGATCGATTACAGAAAAGATATTGCATCATCGATCAAACATCTTGAAATAAGGAAACTTCAATCGTTAATGAAGGAAAACCAGAAGAAAATGAAACAGAAAGATGTTGGTGAAGAAGAATCTATTGAATACCTGAAGATTCACAAAAAACTAAGTGAGAGAATCAAAGAATTATCCCAGCAATTAGGTATTGTTATATACTAAAAGAAGCCATCCCGAAATCTCGGAACAGCCTCTTATTATTCATCTTCTTTTCTTTATTTCACAAGCGTCACCGTTCCTGAATATTTGTAGTCTATTCCATCGAGTCCTTTCACTCGCATCACATAAACATAAACATC
>JABINZ010000023.1 GCA_018698135.1 Bacteroidota bacterium | reverse complement strand
TATGTTTCACTACTCGAAATTTACAAACGAATCTCCCCACAACTTAACGAACCGCTGTATACGAGACCCGTACGTACAGTGGTGTGAGAGGTGTACTCCGTCATTTAACGATGGCGGAGCCATCTACTCGATTATGGGCATGTTATTTATATTATTTTTCCAGTTGAGTATAATGCTATTGTTAATATCAATGGAAACAAAATTGCCGTTATCAAGATTCTTTTTCTTGATATTTTTTTTTCAAAGAACAAAATAAGCAATGGTAAAGTTAAACAACCCAAATAGTCAAATATATTTAAAATACTAACTTCATTATCAAATTGATATAAAATGACTTTTGTAATAAGGGTTGTGATCATGACAACTAATATCGTAAGTATAATAAAAAATTGTTTTTTCATATCAAAGAATTTTAAAGTGTATTCTCAAAACTTGAGAATACACTTGATTTAGTTAAGTTGTGCCACATTTCTTCTTATATGCTTTTTTTGCAGCATGATAGGCTGATGTTGCAGCACCACCACCGAGAGCCACAAATGGATTTGCAGTAAACCAAGCGCCAATTAAGGCTCCTTCAATATCTGCATATACCCAATCAGGAGGATCTTTCATGGCATATTCTCCACCTCGATCAGCTGAAATTTCAATCCAAGGTGAGTTGGGATTAAGTTTTTCATTAACCCAATAAGCTGAACTAAAACGAGCAATTGAGTTAATCTGAAAAGCACTTGTTTTTTCTAACTGAACAAGACTACTATTTTGAATAGTTGTATCTATTCCTTTTAAATTTGTTAAAATATTGTTGATATTAGAAACTGTGAGGTTATTAACTTCACTTTTTATAGAATTCCATATTGTTTGAAACTCAGTACTGAATTCTGAGATATCCATAAATAAGTTTCTTCTATCACATGGTCTTGTTACAGCCAAAATACATGCTCCGAAAGCAGTATTTTTTTCTTCAATTGTTGGAGTAATATTAAGTAGTTCAATTACCTTTGGAATTAATAAAGTAGCCGTATCAGTTAACATTGTGGGTGCAGAGTCTAACTCTGGATCGTCACAAATTTCATCAACATTATTTACAAAAAACTCTAAAAGTTCATTGTGAAATTGTCCCATATAATCATCTGGATTAATGGGGTTTTCTGGATTATAAGTTTGCCAACTCATTTTTAGAAAATTTAAATTGTTATGCCTACTTCTGATTTATGGTCTCTTCGGCTTATTTCGACCTTTATTAAGCTATTATTCTCTGAAACATTTCTATGACCTTTCATTTTATTCCGATAAAGTCGGTGCCTTTTGTCAATGTCTGTTTCATTTTCATAATTGCCCATAACGGTGAGTATAAGCGGAGGGCAGGATTTTAGAAACGAAATTTTTCTTTTTAAATCGAATGCTTTTTAGGTTTACTATGCTCATTTTTAATATTTTATGCCTGCATTACGCTTATACATTGTTACCCAACGTAATTTTTTCTTCGAAGCTTGGGGCAGCAATACTCTTTGGCAAGCTTTGGTTTGTGTATGGGCTTGTGAGGCTTGCCAATGTGTATTGCTGCTTTGAGTGGGCTTTTTCCATATTTTTTTGTTTTAACATAGTTTCTCATTAAATGTATTACCTGATTATACTTACTGTTCCATTTATAAAGTCCCTATTACCGGATGTTCCTTTAACCTGAACCTGATAATAATAATCGCCAACTGGGCAAAGAGAGTTATTAAATTTCCCATCCCATGATTTTTCAATGTCATCCGATTCAAAAAGGAGTTGACCCCAACGATCATAAATCATGATTTTGTAATCAATTATGAAAGTGCCTTTTATTTCAAATTCATCATTCAAACCATCGCTATTTGGGCTAAATGCATTGGGAACAAAAACGTTCAGCATTGTTGAAACGCATACGGTATTGGAAAAAGACTCCAACCCATCACCATTCCTGATTGCTTTTATTCTGTAACAAAACTCTGGCTGGTTTAAATCAGTAATGTTGTCTTCAAATTCAATTGTTTCTTTGGATGAATACAGGTCAACAAAATCATTCAAAGATTTATTAAATATTTGAACTTCATATTCATTCACATCTTCTTCCCAATATTGGTAGGCTGTCCATGATAATTTGGTATATTCACTACTTTCATCTGCCTTTAGCAAAATGCTTTTACCAATGTTTGAATATGGGCTTCCATACCCACAACTATCAATTGTTTGAATGCGATAAATGTAAGAGTTGGCTTGAACCTTAACACTTTCATCTAAATATTCTAATGATTTCGTGTCGAACACAGCTAATTCATAAAAGCTGATGCTATCTATTGAACGTTCCAATTTATAGGACATGGGATTTCCCATACTGCTTCCTGACCATTCTACTAAAATTTGATCGTTTTCAGTTACTGTTGCCCGTTCAAGTTTATTTGCATCCACATGGTCATATAAATAGATATTTTTCCTGGATGAATCTCTGCAACCCGAATCGGATTCAACCAGCAATTTTGCTTCATGATAACCGGAGCTTGTAAACAGGTAGGAGGTATTTTCCTGTGTTGAGTTCTTCACAAGATCAAAATACCATTGATAAACAATAATATTTCCAACAGGGATATTGCTCTGGTTGGTAAAATCAACAGGATTGTTTAAACATGGCATTGAGTTCGTAAATCTGGCTTTGGGCATTGGATTAACGAAAATCTTTTGCTGAACAGAATCGTGGCACAGATATTCGCTTGTTGCTTTTAGTTTAATAAGATAATTGCCATATTGTTGAATAGTTAAATTGTTAAATTGTTGACTTGAGCCAAGCAGGCTGTCATTGAGAAACCATCTATAATTTAACCTTCCCGAACTAATGATGGAAATATTGCTGAAATTGAAGTTATTTCCAATTAAGCACTGTGAAGGATTATCTGTGGTAAAAGCTGCTTTGGGTACAGGGTGGATATATATTTTCGATGAATCTGAATGCGTACAGCCTTGATCCGAAACAGTTTTCAGCTTTACATATAAAGTAGTGTCAGGTATTTGATATACATAACCTACAACATTAAAACCTGTCATAATTTCTCTATTGCCCATATCCCAGATTTGGCTGCTAAAACTACCTGAGCTTATTGTTGATTTATTTATAAAGTCAAATTTGTTTTCGTTGAAACACTGGGATGTATCATTGATATCAAAACTTGTTGTAGGAGATGGGAACACGATTATTTGTTTTATTAGCGAATCTAAACAGCCTTCCTCTGATTCCAGCTTAAGTTTAATGCTAAAAATGTTGCTGGAATTAAATGTATGCGTGATGGATTCAGCCGTATAAGTTGATTTATCACTCAACTCCCAGCTTCTTTTAAGCTTGCTGTAACTGAATTGTGTTGTATCTGTACACCTAAAGTGGTTTTCGTTTTCGCATTGGCTTGTATCATTAATGCTAAAGGCTGCTAAAGGCATTGGATGTACATAGGCTTCATTATAGGCTGTATCTTTACATCCAAAGCTGTTTGTTAAGATTAAAGAAAGCTGAAATGTATCAGCTTTTTGATAAATCTTAACAGGGCTTGAATCCTGTGAGTTTGTGTTGTCCCCAAAATCCCATTTGTAAATAAAACTATCCAACTGTTTCGGAACTATCAGGTTGAAAAATTCAAAATGGTTACCTTTCAAACACTGGCTGCTGTCATTTATACCAATTTCTGCTTTTGGTGATTCCAATACCAGCACTTGTTTTGTTACCGAATCCTTGCAGACATTTGAAGAAATGGCAAGTAATTGCACTTCAAAAGTATCGAAAGTGCTGAAGGTTTTTGAGGTGTTGGAATCGGAGGAAAAAGTATTGTCCCCGAAATTCCAATTATACACCAACCCTGACAGGTTCGGGAACGCTGTCAGGTTGATGAAGTGGAATTTGTTTTCATTTAAACATTGGGAACTGTCATTGATTATAAAATCTGCAATAGGAGATTCCAAAACATACACATTTTTTCTTGCAGTATCTTTACAACCGAAACTTGTTTCTTCGATTAATGTAAGCTGAAATGTATCGTAGTATGAATAGCTGTATAAAGCAGTATCGCTGTTTGAACTGCTCCCATCTCCAAAAAACCATGTTTTCGAGCCAACCGGATTGATGGTGTCCATTGGATTGAATAAAACAAAACTGTTTGTATTTAAACATTGCGATGAATCATTTACAGCAATTTCAGCAAATGGCATTGGTCTTACATACACATTCTTTGTAACTGAAGTTTCACAGCCATAAGAGGAGGTTAACGTAAAGCAAACAGGAAAAGTATCTGCTTTATCATAAGACTTTACAGGATTATGCAGGAAAAATTTATTACTGTCTCCAAAATCCCATTCATAGGTCATGCTACCATCTACGGCATAAGAGGTATCATAAAAGTGGAATTCATTTCCTAATAAACATTGGGAATTATCCTGAATTGTGAAATCTGCAAATGCATAATTGCTGATACGGAATTCCCTTTCCAAGGTATCTGTTAAATAATCATGTAACACATAAGCAGTGACTTTGTAAACCCCAGTATCTGCATACACATGTTTGCCAAATTTGCTTTGAGTAAAATTTGTCCACGCATAACTGCTATCCCCAAAATCCCACAAAACACTATCAATTTTGGAAGTTTCCCGCATAGTGAAGCTTGTACTATCGCCAAAGCAGGTGTTTTCTATTTCAATATCCGGCAGGTAAAAGTAGGATTGGAGGAATGTGGGAAGACAATTAATAAAACTTGAAAATGTGAAAACAGTATCCTGATAATTACAAGCTTTACCCTTTACATCAGGATTATTAATTCGAGCTAAAACGCCATTATAAGTAGCGATATAAATTCTTTTGTCAAGTCCTATCTGAAAACCAGTAAACCATATATTACTATTTGAGTTATCAATACGACACAACGATTGTGAAATTACACTATCAATTCCGGAAGACATATCAATTTGGTAAACTCCACCACCCCATAATGTACCGTTTGCATATAAAAAATTTTCATTTGGGGAAAATTCCAACCCCTGTAACTTGTAACCAAAAAAACTACAATCTAAAGATATACAATTGCTTAGACGCCCTGTTTTATTGTCAAAATTAAAAATTTCTATAATTTTATCTTTAGAAATAGCACAGGCAAGTTTATTCCCTGAGGGAGTGAATTTCATTTCTCCAGTTTGATTATCTGTTACTCCCTGATGCACAGTCCCAACAGAACTAATCACTGAATTGGTATCCAGTCCGTTACTTGTTAATTGATAAGCCCTGAATCTGTTAGAATTCCATTCGTGGATCATAATCCATACAGATTTTTTGTTTGCATGAAAGGTTGCAGCCATTTTTTTTGTTAATAAGCCGCTATAAATATGCTGGTCTTTTAAAATTACTTCTCCTTTTCCATTATCCCCTTTCATATCAACTATATGATACCAAAATCCTCCATTATAATGGGGGACAGAAGAAACAGTAAAAACATAATATAAATAAGGGTTGCCCGGTAAGGGTATAATTATTGCACCCTGCATGGCACCACTAAATCCTTTTATTACACCCCCGTTTTTCATTGTGTCATGATTCCTGTTCCAGATTCTTTCACCATCTGTGTAAAACAATAAATTTCCGTTTTTGTCAGAGATTGTTCCACACCCATAACCTGCTTTCATAGAACCATCTGTAATTTTTACAACCTGGTTGCTGTCAAATCTAAGACCTTGTCCTTTTGCAAAGCCGAAGTACCAGTACCTTGCTTCGAGCTGTGCATAAGATGTATTGGAGCAATAGACTAAAGCAACTATAATTAATATGGTACCGATTACTTTTACAGTATAGAATTTATTAATACAAAGGTTACAGGAATTCACCTGTACCCTTTTATACAAATTATTCAAATAATATTTTAACAACTTTAGAATCAATAGTAGATGAATTAAGTTTTAAGTAATAAATCCCTGCCGGTAATTGTTGCCTGTCTATCTGAAGAAAATTTTCCCCTTCAATCAGGCTAAACTCGGAACTGTACACAATTTCACCCAACGTATTGATCAAGTTGAATGTAACATTGCCTTCAGATTCAGAATACCAGAGAACAATAAAATAGCTTTTAACAGGGTTGGGATAAACTATAAACTGGTCTGAAATCAATTCATTAAATATTGAATCAGGTTTGGCTATTTTATAGGATTGGTTGCCAGGATGTTCAAAAGCTCCTATATCAATCTGCCCAACAGTTCTGTAATAATTTCCTCTCAGATCATAAGTGGGTTGAGTAAAACCTGAAATTGTTTGCCCTGCTCCAATACAAGGTGATACAGGTGAAGAAATATTTGAGGGCAAATAATCATATCCTCCATAAGATGTAAATTGAGGATCGTCATCAATATTACCATCGTCATGATTAAAACTACCCCACCAAGTGGAGGTGGTCATATCGCAATTTTGAAATAAATAATTATCTTGAGGTGGATTTCCATCTATAAGAACATCATCAGGGTATATTATATCATTTATAAAAACAGGATTTGCTGTATTGATGGAATATACTCCATCTCCAGAAGTGGCAGTGTTATCTGAGACAGTACAATTGTAAACCTTTGCACTTGCATCATCCATAAAAATACCGCCTCCATCTCCAGTTGCGATATTATTGGCAATAAGGCAATTATGAATGGTGGGTGTACTGCTTGATTTCATAAATATACCCCCACCATCAGAAAAGGCAGTATTGTCATAATAAATAGAATTCAAGTAAATTTCTCCTCCTGAATTAACAAATGATATTCCACCTCCCCATTCAGCATTATTATCATAAATAGTATTATTTCTAATCGTAGGTTCACTCATATATGCACCCGTTCTGGTACAAACATTTATTCCTCCTCCATACCCTAAGGTATTATTATATCCATTATTTGTAGTATTGTTATAAATAGTGTTTAACTCTATAATGGCATTTGAACTGCTAAGTCCAATTCCACCTCCTCCATTAGTTGCAGTGCTTCCCTGTGGAGATATATAATCACTTGTTAAAGTGTTAGAATAAATATTATTGTCATAAATCAAAGGAGCAGGGTTGGGTGTAGAAACATTATCGGCACATATCCAAACTCCTCCACCACCAATAATTGCCTCATTTCCGTATATATTGTTATATTGGATAATAGTTAAAGATTCACCTTTTAAACTAATTCCTCCTCCTTTTATTTTTGCTTTGTTGTTATATATATCAGAATTCTGAATTACAACGTCATCTGGGCAATCGAAGCATAAAATACCACCTCCATGGGAGGCAACCTGATTATCATGGATTTTACAGTAATCAAAATCTATATCAGTAGTACTATTTGAATAAATAAAGATTCCTCCTGAATAACTTGGGTTTCTTGCTGTTTGAACTGTTGGTGTCAAAGTTTTTTTAACGTAGGATATATCACAATATTCAAAGGAAGATGTACCCCCATAAGAAGTACTGGCGTCTCCAAACCTTATTCCTCCCCAACCATCATCTGGGTCGGTTGCGGTAAATGTTATGTAATTTGAATGAGTAGGATCTTCTGCGGTTAATGTTCCTTCAACATCAAGTTTTATCCCCTGGTCAAATACAATTGTAGTTCCTGAATTAACAGTTAGAGTACTGCATGATGGAACTTTGATATTACAGGAAATGTAGTAATCAACACCAGAGATATTATGATTCGTCCATGTTTCCGTGGACAGGTCTCCACAATCAACTTTTGCAAACTGGGTTTCATAGGCACCGATATCAATTTTATTTTTATAATCTTGTATCCTATCGTTTCCATCCAGATCATCATCGTCATGTGTAACAGTATTATTACCTTCATCTATACAGGAAGAAGTATAGGTAATGTGATAATCACCATTCCCAACAAATTGAGGGCTGCTTATCACACAAGAAGAACAATTAGGTATTGGTGTGGTTGAATTTTCAATACAGCATTCTGAATATCCATTATTCCCATTTGGAGCAGGATAAGTTTGATTATAAGTACTATTAAATGCATCGTTTCCCCAAATAATATTATTTTTTGAAGTGAAAGAAGTTGTAGAACCCTGATAAATTCCTCCACCACTACCTCCATTGGCAGTATTATCTGCAATCGTGCAATTGAAAATACTTATTTGTGTACTGTTACCTGTATATAATCCGCCACCGTTTAAATTAGCAAAGTTGTTGTCAATTAAATTGTTATAAAAGTCAAATGCACTCGTACTTAGATTATAGACACCCCCTCCATTGGTTGTACATTCATTATCCTCAATTATATTCAGATATATGTCTGGTGCTCCTGAGTATATTGCTATACCTCCACCGGCTCTGTTTGCAGAGTTTTCATATATTTCATTGTTATAGATAGCTGGATCTGAATCGTTTCCTATGAAAATTCCACCTCCACAATCACAAACATCATTGTCGTGTATTTCACAGTATGAAATTGTTACAGCATCAGAATTGTCAATGAATATTGCCCCTGCATAATTTGAATCATAATAGGCACAATATCCTGTGCTTGGTTTATAAACACCTGTAATTTCAGAATTGGTTATAGTGGAAGCACCTGGAGTTGTTGTATTTAAATCCAAAAACCTGATGCCTCTCCATGTGTTACCCTGTGTCGCATCAAATTTTGCCCCATTTGCATTCAAGATACCTCTGACATTAAATTTATAAGCTCCGTTAAATGCTATCTCTGTCCCTGAGTTTATTGTTATTGTTTTGTTATAAGGAATTTCAATATTGCAATTTACTACATAATCAATACCGTTTGGGTTATGATTAGTCCATGTTGCGCTATTAAGCTGTCCACAAGCAATATGTCGCATTGGGTCTTCATAAGCTCCAATATCAATATAATGATCTAATACCCTTGTTTTTCCATCAAGATCAAAATTTGTCTGTATTGCATTGTTGTCACCTGCATTGTTACACGATGTGCTATATGATAAATTATAATCTCCACTTCCAACAAAATCAGGGTCGGAAGAAACGCAAGTAGCACAATTTGTAAAAGAAGGAGTACAGCAATAGGAATAACCATTATTGCCATCAGGGGATGGGAATGCGTCATTACTTGTTCCTGCAGTATTTGAGTATATTATTGTATTGGTAATGGTTGAAGTACAGCCATTATGAAAAACACCTCCTCCTGTACCTGAATTTGCATTATTATCTGCTATTGTATTGCTATAGGAATTAAAAGTATTGTTGGTATAGATTCCTCCGCCATCACCTCCAGTTGTATTCCCGGTTATCTGGCAATTAAGAATTACATTTGGATTACCACTTGAATGCTGCCCTTCAATAAAAATTCCCCCTCCATTTCCATTTGCTGAATTAGTATAAATTTTCCCAAGTTTAACATTAACCCAGCTTTCAGATAATACCATTCCTCCTCCAAAGTTTGTTGCTTCATTTGATTCCAAATCATTGAGCCTGAATATATCAATCTTCGATTCAGAGATATAAATTGCCCCTCCGTTCTCAGCGTCATTCTGCCGGAAAAAATTATCGTGAATATAATCAATATCAGAAGATACTATATAAACGCCTCCTCCATCACCAGTAGCAACATTTTGAGTGAAATCATTATTTGACAAAAGATAGAAACCTGAGCTTATCATATTTGAAAAATATGCACCCGCACCATCAACAGCTTCATTTAAAGTAAATTCATTTAAGGATAGCCTTATTTCATCACCACAATTTTTTACATAAATACCTCCTCCATTAACAGATGCTATATTTTCTGTAAAACCAGAACCTGTGATATAGCTTTCATCATCTGCATCATCTATATAAATTCCCCCTCCGTAATGCTCTACTTCATTATCATGAAAAGTACAAGCTGAGACAAAAACACCACTTGAAATGGCTGCAATCCCCCCACCGGAGCATACGTCATTATCACGGAATATGCAGTTAGAAAAGCTTACATCACTTGAATTGTTCAGATAAACTGCCCCACATGATGCAAAGTCAGTGCTACATCCACCTGCCGGACTTTTAGATACAAATTCGAAAATACAGTAACTGAATGAGTTGGTATTGCTGTTACCTGAGATGTTAATCCCACTCCAAATTGTAGCAGGTGATACAATTGTAAATGTTACTTGATTTCCATCAGTTCCTGATACAGTAAGTGTACCCCCAGACTGAACTGTAAGAGAAAAATCACCTTGAAATTGTACCACAACACCTGCATCAATGGTTAAGGAATTTCCATTAGAAATATAAATATCACCTGTAATTGTATAAGGTGAACCATTGATATTAGGATCCATTGGATCATCATCAAAAGTCCATGTTCCACTTACACTCCCCGACATTGTTGATTGTGAATACATCAATATTGAAAATTGCATAAATATCGCAACAATCATTAGTTTCCTTAGAATCTTTTCCATAATGTTTTTATTTTAGATTGTTAATCATTATGTTTCGGTTCAATAAAATGATTTTGTTTAAAATTCTTAGTATCCAAAAGATACAAAAAGTAACCATTATATTTTAAATTTTATTTGTTTACTCATATTTCTCTTTAAACTTTCAGATTAAACTTGTAATGTCCCTGAAACAAATGTGTTGCAAATTTTGGTTTTGGGATTTGCGTTGGGAATTTGCAACTCTTTTGTTTGTCAAAATCAGCTTGTTTCTATTCATTTTCTTTTTTTCATTATGTTGGGTAACGGTGAGTATAAGCGTAGGGCAGGATTTTAGAAACGAAATTTTTCTTAATAAATTGAATGCTTTTTAGTTTTACTATGCTCATTTTTAATAATTTATACCTGCATTACGCTTATACATTGTTACCCAATGTAATTTTTTCTTCGAAGCTTGGGGCAGCAATACTCTTTGGCAGGTTTTGGCTGTGGTTGGGCTTGTGCGGCCTGCCAATGTGTAGTGGTGCTTTGCATTGAATTTCTATAATTTTATTAATTTCAAATATTCTGTTTTAATTCCTTGTCTAAATTTTAAGATATAGATACCTGATTTTACATGATTTAAATTAACTATTTCAAAATCAGAATTTATATTCTCTTTTGAGATAATAGTCTGGCCATTCGAATTGATTATTGAATAGCTAAACATTAAGTCTCTATTTTTTGAAAGTATTGTTAACTTATCTTTGACAGGATTAGGATAAATATTTACTAAATCAAATTCCTGATTTTCGATAAAACATGGACAATCAATACCTGTTTTGAAAAGACCTATTTTGTCATCTTTATAGCAAATCAAGGGGCCTCCAACAGGATACATTGTACAATTATCTAATGGGAAAAAATACTCTGTACTACCAATATTTTTAATTACCATATCCCCCCAGCTATAACACGGATTATCAGAATTGTATTTACATTTAAAAAGGTTTGCCCCATTTATAACAATTGTTCCTGTATCTGACATATAGAATTGTCCTAATGGCTTAAAAACTTGTGTCACTACAGGTGCTGACCATCTCCAACCATCACCTGTTGATAAAATTTGATTGTAAAAGAAATAAAAAGTGTTATACGATAATTTATAGTTTTTGTGTATATAAATAAAAATCTGACCGTCAAAATAATTCGTAATTTTGGGATTGTTTGGATGATCATTTATATAAAAATAAAACACAGAATCAAAAACAACATTTTGGTCTTTATCCAAATATTGGAATAATAATGAACGAAGTTTTACTGTGTGTACACTTCCATAATAGTTGCTATCTGTATAAAGAAAATCCTTATAATAGTTAACTTTTATATATTTGACAGTAGTATCAAAACCAGTATTTAGATAATACCATGTTGCACCTTCAACTGGCCAGCCTCCTTTAAAATCTAAAGTGTCATTTTCAATTAATTGACTGTAAGAATGATAGCAAAATACCAAACTTATAATTGATAATATTATTTTTTTCTTCATTGACTTCTAATTAGTTTTTGAATGCTGGTACCTGATGAAGTAATTATTTTTAAAATAAATAAATTCCCCTGAAAATCATTCAAATTAATATGAGTGGAAATTTCATTGCCGCTTTTACTGAGTAATTCCCTGCCATTAATATCAAATAATTTGTACTCTATCAAATATGTGTTTTCAGGAATTTGAAATTTCACAAATGAGGAACTTGGATTTGGGTACACAATCACTGCTGCTTTACTATATTCTTGTTTGTAATTTATTCCGAGTCCTATTTTTTCACATATACATTTTTCTTCAATTCCGGTATTGAATACACCTAATGTGCTGTCAAAGTAGCAACTTAATTTTCCTGCATATCCAAAAGAATTGCATGTGTCATAAAATAAAAAATAATTCAAACTTCCAATTTTTTCGTAATAGTAATCCCTGTATTTGAAGCAAGTATTTCCCATTATATAGTGATAGAATTTTTTGAATTCGTTGCCATTAATTAGTTCAGATCCTTTGGGAATAAAAGCTACAGAATAACTAACATCTAAAACAGTATCTTTATATAAGTATTCTGTGGTTGTTTCATTAACATTTTTATATAATGGGAAGAAACGTGCACCATTATATGCGTAAAACCCCCATCTATAAATATCTTTACCTCCATTCCCTGAAATAGCAACAAAAGAACTATCCCCAAGAAAATTTAAATTTGAATCTAAATACTGTAAGCGCATTAATTTTGCAACCATAACGGAATCATGATACTGTACTATAGTGTCATAATCTGCGTACATTTTTATATATTTACAATTTATGTCAGTACCATTATTTACATAATACCATACTGCACCCTGTGATGGCCAAGATTGGTTTTGTCCTATTGTTTCAATTGAAATAAACAGAAACACTGTTAATATTATATAATTGTATGTTTTCATAACTTATATTATTTATTTAAAACAATTTTACTTGTTGTAATGAATTGGTTGTTAATTACTACTTTCAAAACATAAATAGAATTATTCAAATTTTCTAAATTCATAATGAGAATATTTTCATTTTCTGTCTTGTCAATTTCAAAATTCACTAATTTACCATTTAAATCATAAAGATAGAAATTGGCATTATTAATTTTACTATTAAATAATCCTTCAATTTCAATTATTACAAAATCTTTTGTGGGATTTGGATACAATGTTAAATCAAAATTGTTAACAATCTTTTCATCGACTTTTAATGGTATTTCATCAAATTCATCCTCAAAATCATCATCTGTAAGTTCAATATTGTTATCAGATACGGTCAAATCTTCATTTATAGGAAATGTTGTTGTCCAGTTTATTCCATCAGGTATATCGCCAAATTGATTACAATATGATGAAAATGGGCATTCATTATCATTTGTTGATGTTTGATTTGTATGAAAGAACTGAGGAGCATATTCTTTAAGACAAGTTGGTTCCTGATTTGGTAGATTGGCATCATAATAATACTCAATGTCATTATCACTGTCAAAATACATTAAAACATGCCCAGATTCTATTTTTGGGACACAATATGTACCCGTTGGTGAATAATGAGGAGAAAACTCATTTGAGGCTGAAAAATCATTATCACCTTGTTGTTTTAAATTTGATGGATAATCTGTTGGGAATCCGTATTGATCTTCTTCTAGATTTCTAACATACCAATCATAATGGTTTTCACATGTTGCAAAATCACCACTTTGATCAACATATATTAACGGTACTAAGTCGTAATGATTACACCAAATATCTAATTCGTAATTTTTACCTTGGATATAATTACCATATGCATAAGGACCGCATAATGAAAAGCTGGAAAAATGAGATGATATATTGTTGTGGTATATTCTTGATCTTGAATCGCCCAAATCACTGGTATTTGCAGTGTATATCCCTATATGATGGCTTGATGCTGGAATATTTTCAGATGTTTCCCAATTAATTTCATTATCTGAAATATCAGCATTTTCACAATTGTAAACGCCAATATCTATATGCTTACCATATTGACACCCATACTCATTTCCATTGTCATAGTTATCATCTGTATAAAACTCGTTTCTGTTAATAAATACATTGTCATCATAGTGATGTCCAATTGAAACTATATTATTTTCAAATCTACATCCAGTTATTGCAGTTCTTAATTGCGCCCTATTCCAGCATTGGTTAAGTATTCCAACTGAAAGGTTGTTAAATTCATTCATAGAACCAGTGCATTTGATGCAACCGGGATCGTCTTGAACAGGTTGATAACAAGGAAATCCCCTTTTGAAAATAATTGAGGAACTTAAAATATATACGCCTATACCTCTTTTTTCTTGCAGATTTGATGAAGTACCATTATTAATAAAATCTAACTTTGATAATGTATTTGAAAATACATTTCCACCAGCAAAATAAATTCCTTGATTTCCAATAATTTTAATGTGTGTATCAAATGTTCCATTAAAAGATGCTGCAAATGATGACCATGTGAAGTTGCAGTCTTTAAAATAACTTTGGTTTGGTATTTTGTCATAGATTGCAAATGAAACAGATACTTTACAATTTACGAAATCTACATTACTTGCCCTTAGAATTCCACCACCATGATAATGGATATTGTTTATAATTTCACCAACAGAAACTCCTATGTTTGCTTTTTCAATAGTTGAGTTTTGCATCATCAACTGCCCCTGTTGTGGATTAAGGCTGTTACCTGAAACATGACTTACTGTTGGAATTCCCCTTAATATAATTCCTTGCCAAAAATTAATACCTGATGCCGTCAATGTGCTTCCATTAAAAACATTCAATTTACATCCAGGTTCAATTGTAATAGTCTTTGCAGCATCAATACTAATTTGAGCGTTATCGAAAGTAATTTCTGCACCATTTTGTATATACACATCGGAATTAATAATGCAATTTCCAGAATATGTAATTGATGAAGTCAAGTTTGCAGGAATTACTGTCTGTCCAAAGAGAAAATTATTGCAGATAAAAACTATCGCAATAAGGATTAGTAATAATTTTCTGTTCATGATTTTATTCTTTTAAAGTGTTATAAATTATTGATTATCTGTTTATATTTAAATTTTCTATGCTCCTAAAACAAATGTGTTGCAAATTTTGCTTCGGGTATTTGCGTTGGGAATTTGCAACTCTTTTGTTTATCAATATCAGCTTGTTTATATTCATTTTCTTTTTTCATTATGTTCGTTAAGGCACATAGTTTACACAAGTTAAAGATTAGACTTTACACTAAATTAGTTTCTAACCTTACTGATTGTTCCTTAGTTCTTAATTCATTTTCATTAAAATATCCTAAAAATACATTTCTATAAAATACTCTC
>JABINZ010000022.1 GCA_018698135.1 Bacteroidota bacterium | reverse complement strand
TTTTCCATATGGATGATCAATGCACATGAGTAGTACTGTTTTTTTTATTATCAGGAAGAATCATCCCCTCATAACCAAATTGGCAAGAAGCAATCTCTTTATTTGAAATGTAAACCATTCCCGTTGTTTACAATTGCCCAAAATCAGACATATTGAGTATATAAATCCTAAACAATAATATTAACCAATTATGTTTTGCAATAATGAGTATTTTCTTACTAATTAGTTCAAGTATAAAAATATTTGGAATGTTTGTCATTTTTTTGTATATTTATAAACTATTCATTTATTACTGACTTTGAGGTGTTTTGGATAAACAATTAAATGAAATACGATGAAAAGAATCTCTTTCTTAAAAACGGCCTCCATTCTCTTATTTAGCTTGTTATTATTTAATAGTACTCTCCAAGCTCAACAAGATCCACTTTATACCAATTATATGTTTAACAAATTGGTGTATAATCCTGCATATACTGGAACAAATCCTGAATTTGCCTGTGTTACTTTTTTATATCACAACCAATGGACAGGCTATTCACCTACAGAAGGAATATACAGTGGAGCTGCACCAGGAACTGAAACATTTAGTATTCATGCACCTTTCAAAGGTAGCAATTGGCTCGGTGGTTGGGGCTTTTATGCTATTCGCGATCAATTGGGTTTTCAGGAAAATCTAAGTGCCAATCTATCTTTATCAGTAAAAAAGTATTTTTCGTTTGGCGCAATCTATCTCGGATTAAATGGTGGTTTTTATCAGCGAAGTATCAACAATCGTGATTGGATTGGCCCTGATGGACATGTTTTTGATCCAAGCATACCCTCCGATGAATATAGTGATATCAAAGCCGATTTTGGAGCTGGAATTTATATCTTCAAGCATAACCGTTATTATGTTGGTGTTAGCTCTCAACATATTAATAATAGTCAATTTGATTGGGGTGGCGAAAAAAACCAGTTTGCCCGACAATCGTATATATCAGGTGGCTATAGTTTTATTTTTCCAGCTTATCCACGATTGGATATTCAACCATCATTTTTATATAAAATTGATTATGCCCGACAACAATTGGATTTGAATCTGAATGTCGTTTACTTTAATAAACTTTGGGTAGGTGCGCAGTATCGTCAGAACGATGCGGTTAGTATGTTAATAGGAGTGATCCCTAGCAAGTATATGCGGATTGGGTTTTCGTATGATTTAACCACCACAAATATGAATAGTGTGAGTAATGGAACAACGGAGTTTTTTATCCAATTTTGCAAAGGAATAAATATAGGACCTCCCTTACCACATTCTGATCTTATTATATGGACACCTCGGTTTTTGTAAGGGTATTTTTTTACTAGGAGTCAACCTAATTGCACGACCGTAGCATTACAAAACAAGCAGAGAAGTGATGTTGAGCTGAGCGAAGTCGAAGCCCATTAATACAGATACTTCTCGAAATAAGTAATTTAAGCGTATTATCTTTGCAGCTCAAAACAATCCATGAAATTTGACGAATACCACATAGCTGAAGGAATTAAACGAAGTATTGGCAATTTGGGCTATAAAAAACCAACTGACATTCAGTTTAAAGCCATTCCTCATATTTTAAATGGGGAAGATGTTTTGGCCATTGCCCACACCGGCACCGGAAAAACAGCTGCTTTTGTGATTCCTGTTTTGCATATATTGCAGCAAGAGATAAACAAAACACGACAATCGGGTGTTAAATGTCTGGTAATGGCACCTACACATGAATTGGCTCAGCAAATTGATACGGTATTTAAAACCATTGGCAAACACACCCGCATTAAAACACTTTGCATATTGGGAGGAGTTGATCAGGATCCACAAAAAGAATCTTTAGAAAAAGGAGTGGATGTGGTAATTGCTACACCCGGACGTTTATTCGATTTAGTGAGTCAGGGATCATTGGTATTAAGCCGAATACAGATTCTGATATTAGATGAAGCTGATCACATGCTTGATTTGGGCTTTATTAAAGATATCAGGGATTTGATGAAACATTTACCCAAACGCAGACAAACTCTTTTCTTTTCGGCTACGATTAACGATAAAATTAAAAAACTAGCTTATTCATTAGTGAATAATGCCATACGTATACAAATTTCACCTAAAGATCCGGTAGCAAAAAACATCGAGCATGGAGTTGCTTTCATTGATATGGATGATAAACGCTTCTTTTTAGCGGATGTGATCAATAATAATGCGGATAAAAAGATATTGGTGTTTGTTCGCACAAAAGTCAGGGCAGAGCGTGTAAAGGCTGCTATGGAGCGTGTTAACATTGAAACTGAAACCATCCATAGCGATGTGATACAGGAAGAACGGGAGCATACTATGGCGGATTTCAGAAGTGGCAAGCTCAAAGTACTGATTGCTACTGATGTAAGTGCTCGTGGTATTGATATTCCACAGGTTGAGTATGTCATTAATTATGATTTGCCTGATACAGCTGAGTTTTATGTGCATCGGGTAGGGCGTACTGGTCGTGGACGAGCTAAAGGAATTGCCATTTCGTTTTGCAGCGAAGAAGAAAAAAAAGTATTGGCCGAAATAGAAGAAAATATGGGCAAGGCAGTTTCCCGTATTGAAATGACCAATCGTGAGTATCATTTAACGCTCGAAATGCCTGCTGAAAAAGAAGATACCAATTGGAAAAATTTGCTTGATCAGGACATTCCTAAAACAAATTCACACAAAAAGAAGAAGAAAAATAAGAAGAGGCATATGAGGTCTTAGTTTCATATTATTTCTTGTTTCCGAAAAGAATGCCTCTTGGCTTTATCATTACGAATGAGGAACGAATGATGCAATCGTATAAATTGGATTTTGTTTTCTAGAGTCAGATTGCCTCACTTCACTTCGTTACGTTCGCAATGACGATCTGTTCCTGATTTCGTTGCCTTGCAGCAGATTCCTGAACTCCATTTCGTTGGCAAGGATGCACAGATTAGGAGAATTAAAGGATTTATAATGCTTGTTACCAAATATCTTTAATACTATCATATAAATTATTCCAGTTTGGATTTATTGATTCTATTAGACGGATCTTTTTATATCTGGAACCTGCTTTTATTTGTTTTTCTCGTGCAATAGCCTCCTCAATGGAATGAAAGTTTTCGAAGTAGACCAGTTTATGAAGATTGTATCTTTTTGTAAAACTATTGGGATGTATGCCTTAAATATGCTCAAATACTCGATTTGCTAAATCGTTTGTAACTCCAGTGTAAAGTGTTGTGTTATTTTTATTGGTTAAAATGTATACTGAACCTCCTCGTTCCATTATTCTAAATTAGGGCTTTTACATTAATAATTGTATTGTTTCTATATTTCATCAGAGCTCACAAATTCGTCATTGCGAATGAGGAACGAATGACGCAATCTGTTAAATCGTTTTATTTTTGAGACAGTTCCCTGTATTGAAATGACCAATCGTGAGTATCATTTAACGCTCGAAATGCCTGCTGAAAAAGAAGATACCAATTGGAAAAATTTGCTTGACCAGGACATTCCTAAAACAAATCCACACAAAAAAAAGAAGAAAAAAAAGAAGAGGCATATGAGGTCTTAGTTATTAGATCAACTTGAATTCCACTTCCTGTTTAAACCAAAAACTTCAAAGTTTTGTTTCTGATAGTATGTGTTTCTGTACAAATAATTACATATCTAAAACAGTCAACGAACAATATTCCGTACAAAATAAGTTAGATGGATAAACGAGGATTGCCTAAAAAGCAAGTTAATAAAATCACATATTTATAGTATATTCGATTTGAATTATATTGTGATATGTGCAATTTTATATCTACTTGCTTGTATAATTATGTTTTCTTCTAACTAATTGTAAAAAAATGAAATATTCTTTAGCAATAATTCTACTAAGCTTAACAATTTGTTTAAACTCGGGTTTTTCTCAAATTGTCTATACTGATATTGAACCTGACACCATCCTAATTGGTTCACAAAGTTCTAAATACCTTGATATTGATGGGGATAACATAAATGATTTTGCCTTGTTTCATGATACTGTTTTCACAGCATGGCCAAACGATAGTGGAATGGTCAATGGAATCGCACATTTTAATGGTAATGAGATTCTATGTGTTATTGATGGACATATGTATCCAAATTCACTGTATTATAATTACACAGTAGATATTGGAGCTCAGGTTTGGGCAAATTATGAAAATAATGTGCCTTTGTTTGTTTATGCCATGGTTAATGGAGAGTATCAGAATTGGGGTTATTTTCAAAAAATGACGACTGATAGATTCATCGGTATAAAAATGAATAATGGTGCTGGAACATTTTTCGGATGGATTAGAATATATATTCATCCAAGTGGCTCTTATTTGGTCTGTAGGGATTTTGCTTATAATTCGTTACCAAATGCTGAAATATACGCAGGTGAAGGAATTCCCACAGGAAAGACGAATAATGTTGTGGCAATAGATGATAGTGATTTTGGTGACGGTCGTGACATAAAATTAACCTTTAGTAAGGCTGAGAATGAATTTACAGTTTTTCAATACAGGGCATTTGTTGTTAAAGCTGAAGATACATCTACTTTTGATATTGTAAAGGCTCTTGCAGTGCCAGTTGGCAATTGTTTGGGTATTCCTCCTAATGGATCTGACCGGAATCTGAACTTGAAAGAGAATTCAAAGGATATCGATGGAGACTTGATTGTTCAAAATACTGAGTATGTTCTTTTTGTAGTTTCTTACCCTAGAGGAACCAGGGCAGAAGATTATCAAATAAGTTCGTCAGATCCTTTTGTATTATTGAATACTATCGGAATAAATGAAGCTGATAATTTATCTGAATACTATTTCTATAGCAATAATAGTTGTTATTTAAATGGAAATAGTAATGGTGTCGATTTCGTGATTTATGATTTGTCAGGAAAAATAGTAGCAAAATATGCTGAAGTAAAAGATAGCAGGGGGATTTCAGGATTAACAAAAGGGATATACATAATGGCCATTCATGATAAAGGTACTATTCGCCAAGCTAAGTTTATTATTTTAGAATAAAGATAGCTCGAGAGAAATACTAATATTGGCAAGCTCATTGTTTAGTAATGGCCGATGATAAAAAAAATAAGTCTTTTTGTATTAGTCGGTTTAATGGCAATTTTGCAGGCTTGCAATGGACAACAAAGTAATATGGAAGATAATATATTAACAAATTCAGAAACAGAAGTAGC
>JABINZ010000021.1 GCA_018698135.1 Bacteroidota bacterium | reverse complement strand
TACTTAATGCAAATTCTTTTGTCCTTTTTTCTAAAACTTTGCTGAACTCCTTGTTATCCATTATTAAGACTTTAGTTTACTTTCAACTTTAAGTACTTTAGACACTTCTAATTCTAGGCACTTGAAGTAATTTAAGTACTTTAAACCTCCAACTCTTTAAACAACTGAGCCGTTTTACGTTTATAAATTCCAATTCCAGAAAGCATATTGCCCAATACAATGGAAAGAACTCCTGGGAAAAATCCAATATAAAAAGCTTGAGGTGACACCACTGCCCTGAATACATTTGGCATCATCATAGAAGAAGTTGCATCCTTCGTGAACTCACTAAAGTCTAATCCATTTTTCTGTAAATAGTATGACAATGCCAAACCAAGCCCAGTTCCTATCACAGAGCCAATAATACCTATTAAGGCTGATTCAATTAGCAAACTTCTATAAATATGCCCTTTGTTTTCGCCCATGGCTAATCGAATACCGAACTCATTATATCTTCTCAATCCATTTAAAAGACCTGTGTTCCAGAGTACAATAGCTAATGCAAAGATGAAAACACCAATGAGTATTCCTACCATATTGCTTGCCATCGCAACGTATTCTGCCATTCCTCCTTGTTCTTGTAAACGTTTCATAACTGGAGCATATTCATCATCTGAATCGATATAATTGGCATTAAAAGAAGCAGCTACCTGACTTGCTTTCTCATCGTCATATACTCCTGAAGGCATATAGCCCATTATTTCACTGGCAGCATCTTCCATGTCGAGCACATGTTTTGCATCCAGTAGGTCAATGATAATTGATCCTTTGTCTAAACCCTGCGAGCCAAATTTTACTGTTCCACTCACAATGAAATTATGAAAGGTCATACTGCCATTCATTGTTGTACCAAACAATGTTATCTTATCGCCAGGATTTATTTTAAGCTTTTCTGCAAAAGACTCACTAATCAGCGCTTCATTCCTTTTTGATGGGATTTTCCCTCGTTGTATAGCTCCGGAGATATTTAGTCTTTCTATTTCAGCTGATTTATCCGAAAGCATGTCTATGGCTAATCCAACTGCAGGGCCCTGGTTTTTTGTCTCATCATTTTCATCTGGCACATCAAGTAATCCACCAAAGCGAATTCTTTCCGCCCATTGCATGTCTGGATAATCAGCTTTCAGTTTTTTCATTAATTCACTCACATCAGCTAAAGCCAAATCATTGGGCATTTGGTTCTCATTTTCAGCATAAGATTTCGACATTACTTTAACATGTCCGGTTGTGAACTTTGCCATTAAATCAATAGCATCACCCATAACACCTCCAAGCCAACAGCTTAGAAATACTGTAAGAAAGACACCTATGGATACAATAAGCACAGGGAACAAGCTTCTGTTCTTGTCTTTCAATACTCCTCTTATCAAAAACTTTATCATTGTACTTTTCCTTTTAAAGCGTCAGTTGGATTTAGTTTAGAAATTTTTCGAGCAGGTAAATAACTCACAACTGTTGCAGCAATTACAATAAATAAAATAGTGCCTACAACTAATGCAGGACTATAGGTTGAAAACATCCTTTCAGCCATTGCTATTCCAAATTCTTCAGTAGATATAGGCATTGCAATTCCCTTTTTTGCCATGTAAATAAAGAGAGGAATACCATAAACAGCACCCATTAAAACAGCCAGAATACTGTGAGTTCCTCCCTCAACTGTAAATAAACCAACTACTTGCCTGCGAGTCATGCCCATGGCGATGTAGGTTCCAATTTCTTTTTGTCGTCTGAATATTGATAGTATCTGCGTGTCAAAAATGGCAAGCAATGCAATAAGTAATAGAATTAAATAAATAACAGATGCACCACTTTTTTTGGATTTAACCATTTCCTGAATATCAGCAAGCAAAGCATCATGATCATTAAAAACCCAGCCGGTATATTCTTTACGAGATTCACTTTCCTCGCCATATACAATAATGCTTGCTTCTCCTTCCAATCCTTTCATCTCCTGAAGGATAGATAATGGCAACCACATTTGTGCATTATCGATGGAAGGAACATTACAGTCAAAAACCTTAACAACCTTCACATCAAGAGCATCAAAAGTTCCTCCTTTGTCGCGCCACTGTAATTTTACATAATCATTCTCTTTCAGTTTTGCAGTTTTGGCCATGTATTTTCCAATGATGACAGGAATTATTCCCTCTTCTAATTGAAAATCTCCTGTTGGTATTTGAAGTATTTCCTGATCAATTGGAATTCCTTTTATCAGTAGGCTAAACATCCTTCCTTCTGGAAATATTGTTCCCTGAGAAATCAAAATGGGCACGTTATTCTTATTGTTTAACTCATCAGGAATTTTGCTATGAGCATCTTTGAGTGTAAATGGATCATATTTGTCATAGTTCTCGTGAAGATATTGTCCCTGACCAATTTCCCAGTCAATGGTATCATTTGTTGCCTGAAGATTCCAACCATCCATCATTCCATTGTAGAAAATTATTAATACGAATGAGATGGACAGTACAAATACGGTAAGCCAGGTTCTCAGACCTGCCCCAATCAGATTCTTAAATGCTAATTTAAATGCTAACATGATCTTAGTTTTTAACGATTTTGTCTGTATCTACATGACCATCTTTCAGGGAAACAATTCTCCTCAAATAGGAAATTACTTTTTCGTCATGTGTGGCAAATAAGAAAGTTGTGTTTAACTCTTTATTCAGTTTTTCCATGGTTTGCAAAATGTGATGTGAGTTTTCAGCATCCAGATTTGCAGTTGGCTCATCTGCCAATACAATGGCAGGGCGTTTTACAATGGCTCTGGCAATGGCTACCCGTTGGCTTTCTCCACCGGAAAGTTGGGCAGGTTTTGATTTGGCTTTATCCGTTAATCCAACCCATTCGAGTGCATCGTTTACAGCTTTCTTTCTCTCATCTGCACTCATTTTCTTCAACAAAAGTGGAAACTGAACATTATCGAAAACAGAATACACAGGTAAAAGGTTGTAGGTCTGAAAAATGAATCCGATATGATCATTCCTTAAACGAGCAGCAGCTCTGTGCGTTAATGTTCCAACATCATGTCCTAATATACTTGCTTGCCCACCCGTTGGAACATCTAGTGATCCTACAATGTTCAAAAGTGTTGTTTTACCTGATCCGCTCGGGCCGACCAAACCTGTAAATTCCCCTTTATCGAAGCTTAGGTTAATGCCTTTTAGCGCTGTGAAAAATCCACCTCCAATCGGAAACTTTTTTTCCATGTTGGTGATTGTAATTACTTTTTCGTTTTCCATTTTATTGTATTTGAAATCTTTATATCAAAAATTATAAACTGTCATTAATTGAAAACCCTTTCCGGCAAATAAATTACTATTATCGGATATGTTGTAGAGTTGAAACTGATCGGGATTCCAAAAAGCCATGAGGTGATAACTCCAATTATTATAGCTTCGTTGAAAATTGATAAATCGATACCAATCGCCATTTTTCCAATTGTAATAAATCATAGCCGATATATTATCGAGCAATCCAATTGGATAATTTAGCGCTAAAATGGAGAATGTCAGCGTTTTACTATCCTTGAATTCTGGGCCGGCATGGGTCATAAACAATTGTTCGTAGGTGACATTTAATCCATTTCCAATGCCAAATGTATAGTCGGCCCCAATATTATTATATAGTCTATTCTTTAGTAGGTTAAGTGCAATTGGAGGTCCTGTTACACCACTATTATGGGTGTAACTTGACTCAATCCATAAGCCAATTTTCATATCCCATTTGCCATCTAAGCCAAATTTATGTTCGGGCATTATGAGGAGAATTTCATTTGTTCCAAAAAGGTCTGTACTACTATTATATGTTTTTCTGTAATTATATGATGTGGCTAACTCTCCTTTTATGAATGGAAATTGAAAGCGACCGCCATATTCTGGTGAGTTCCCATATGTTTTGATTATTTCCCAACCTTTTAAATTTTGACGACCTCCAATAGTCCAAAGCCACAGGTTTGCATTATTTTTAAAATAATAACGACCCAGTATAGCATAAACACCATTCGTTAATTGTAATGGATCGCGAGGATCTATTTGATCGAACCACATGAGTGGCCGAAGCATGGAGGCCGATCCAAAATTGATTTTCTGCAAACCAGCCCTGACTTCCCATTTTTCTCCACTAACCCTAAGCCACAATCGATAAGGCTTAAAGCTTTCTCCCTGATCGGATTGATTCCAATCAGTATAGGTTAAATAACCAGTTGAATTCAAAGAGAATTCGGCATCTAACTTCAGCTTGGAATTAAATGTTTTGTCAAAATTTATTGTTGGTATTATTCTTCCTCCAATTTGGGACTTAATCTCATCGCTAAAATTGAAAGTAGTCCATCCGCTCAGCTGACCTTTGGCAGATGTTTTAAATTTTGTTTGTGCATACAATGAGTTTGAACTAAGTATTGCAACTAAGATGAAAACTGAAATATGTATGGAAAAGTACTTCATTCGTTATTTTCTCTTTCAATTATACCATAAAAGAAAAGGTGTGTAAACTCTTTTACCATATCGTGAGTTGATTTATACAGCGATGTAAAATTTGGATCACCAGCCATTTCTATCATTTTATTCAAAAAAACCATCATAAAATCAATTTTGAAATCTTTCCGAATATGTCCTTCCTGTTGTGCTTTTGTATAATCGATAGCTACCATTTTAAAGTTCTCTTCAGAGTACTTCATAATGTAATCATGTAGCTCGGGCACATTTCCTTTGTATAAATCCTCCAAAAATTCTTTACTGTATTGATCTGCATTGTCTAATTTCATCTGGATTGTTTTATTCACTTTTTCTACAAAAGGAATATCACTGTCCATTATAGAACGGTATTCAATCACAGCCTCATTAAAAGTAGTTTCCAGAATATACTTTGCTAGTTCAACCTTGTTTTTGAAATGTTTGTAAAAGGTTACTTTACTGACAGATGCTTCCCTACATATTTCTTCTATGCTCACACGTCTGACTCCGAATTTCCAAAACAGGGCTTTTCCTGTTTTAATAATTTGTTGAAATTTTGGATTCTCCTGCATTCTTTTTATTTACGATAAGATGTATAATGAACGAAAGTAATTAAAAAAATCAATAAACGTTAAATTGTTAGCAAAAAGTTTACAAATATTCTTTTAATAAATTAGTTTATCACTAATTATAATTATATTTCAGATTAATGAAAACTATTCAAAACATAGATATATGTGTAAATAGCCATCTTTTTGCATACTCTAAATCTGACCTTAATAACTTGGTATTAAAACATTTAAAAAACACAATATGAAATTTGTTAAACAATGCATTATGGGGGTAATGATTGTATTACTCACTATTTCAATTACAAAAGCACAAGTTAGTTCATATAAGTTTGATGTTAATCAATCAACTTATCAAGCCCTGTCAAATCCTACGATTTTGTTTAGCGGATATTTTTATAATCAAATAACGGGTGCCATTCAAATACCCTCGTTTAAATATAATGGCAAGTACTACGACTCACTATATGTAGTAAGTAATGGATTTATTTCTTTCGGGCCATTCGAGCCAGAAAATACCTACTACCCTTTAAGCCAATATTCTTTTGATGAAGGTATAATTGCCGCTTTTGGCAATGGGCTGGTTAGTCAGGGAAGCGGAAATCCCCAGATTGCTTATAAAATGCAAGGCAATGAATTAGTTTTTGAATGGCAAGACATGAGGCGGTTTAATACTGCTTCAACTGAGAAAGTTAACTTCCAAATACGATTGGATTATTCAGACTATTCTGTCAAAATAGTATATGGTGTAATGACTCCTGCTTCATATAATTATAACACCCAACAAGTGGGAATTAGGGGAAATAACTATAACGATTACTTAAACCTTGAGATAGACGGAACAAATAATTGGAATACTCCTCGAATCGGAAAATCCAATAAAGCCATTTCATATTTTAATTCTGATAAATCAACAGTTTTTCCTCAAAGTGGATTGTCTTATATTTTTACACCAAGTAATGTAAAAGTCAATTGTATAGCAGAAACGAATAATCCATTTGATATAGAGCATTTTGGTCCAACGAATAATATTACTGCAATTGCAGAGGATGGCAATTACCTTTGGGTTGGTAGCCCCGGAGGATTATTAAAGCGACATAAAGCTACCGGACAAATTGTTGCTAAATATGATGTTTCAAATGGTTTGCCACGAAATAAAGTGGTTAGTGTAGTCATTGACAACAAAGGGAATGTGTGGGTTGCGTGCGGGATTGCTTTGGCCATGTATGATGGAACAAGCTGGACGGTTTACAACGAAGCCAATACACACGGGAAACTGGATAGAGATATAGGCTCCTTGATAGTTGATTGGAATGGGAACTTATGGGTTGCCTCTTATTGGTCTGGCCGTATTGTTAAATATGATGGCAAGAACTGGACTGTATTTAATTCTGCAAATAATGGAATTTGTAGTGGACGAATCCACGATATCGAAATTGACGCATATAATAATATGTGGATTGCAGGTTCAGAAGGTTATACCGTTTATGATGGCAAGGATTGGAAATGCTATGATACTTTAAATAGTGGCATTGCAGATAATTATGTTTCAGATATATTCTTTCAGAATGATACGGTTTGGTTTGCTACCAGTGGAGGGCTTTCTTACTTTACTGGCACAAGCTGGGGGAAGTATACCGCAGCAAATAGTGGTCTTCATTCAAACGGCTTAAATTCAGTTGTATCAACCCCAGATGGTAATTTATGGATAGGTTCATGGGGATATGGGTTGTATAAGTTTGACAGAACTAATTGGACAAATTACAATTTTCAAAACAGCAAGTTGAGTGATAATGTTATAGGGCCCATGCTGGTTGATGGGCAAGGCCGTTTATGGCTTGGAACTTACAATGGACTTTTTAAATATTATCATGGAGATTTTAGTCCTTATATTCAAAATAAAGAGATAGCCGGAAGTTGGGTGGTAGATATACTTCCTGATAAAAATGGAGCCTTATGGTTTATCACACATGAAGGAATTAGCAAGTATGTTAACGGACAATGGGAAACCTTTAAGCTCGGGCTGTGGTATGGTTCTGCCGAATTTGAAAATGATAGTTTGTTATTGATCATTGATGGTGAAGGAGTGTTGAATTTTAGTATTAATACACAACAAAGATGGTGGTCAAAACTAGGGAACCAGCTAATTCTGGATATTAAGAAAGATAATAGTGGGAAAATTTGGTTTACATTTGACGGTGAAGGGGTGAAAGTGTATGATCCGTCTAGTCAAAGCTTTACAACCTATAATACGTCCAATAGCAATTTACCCCATGATAAAGTTAGAGGAGTGGATGTTGATAATTCAGGTAATATTTGGTTTGCTACAAATGCAGGTGTTGCCAAGTTTGATGGCAGCACATGAACTGTTTTTGATAATAGTGTTTTTGGTGGAAATAATAATGAAATTTTAGACATTGGCGTAGCCTTTAATGGAGATATCTGGATATCTCCACGATATAATGGGGTGATTCAATATAATGGAACCAATTGGACAAGATCTACTCAATCCTTTGGTTTAATTAATAGAACGATTGAAAGAATATATTGTCAGAAAGATACAAACCTAATGTGGTTTAGTTCTTGGACTGGTGTTTCCCGATACGATGGGATTTCCTTTGTAAATTATTCGAATGCAAATGGATTACCAGATGAAGGTATTAATGACGCCTATGTTTTAAATGATGAACTTTGGTTGGCTACACAGGCTGGAGTTACTAAACTTACTTACAAGAAAGCTAATGTTGATTTTTATGCCAATACAGCTTGCTATCCGGCAAAAACCTTTTTAAGTAGTACAAGTTGTTACACAGATCCAAGTACAAAATATGAATGGGATGTGGACAATGATGGTACACCTGATTATTTCTCAAAAAATATTGAACATGCATTTTCGAGTCATGGTATTAATACCGTTAAGCTTAAGGTAATTAATGGAAACAAATCACAATCATTCAATAGTGCTGTAACGGTAGGTTTAAAACCTCAACTTTCCTTATCTCCTGGCAATTCTGCACATATTTGTGAAGGGCAAAGTCAATATCTTTCAACAACAATTACAAATTATAACAGCCAGTTTACCTACGATTACTATTGGAACACGGGAGATAGTATGCCAGATATTTCAGTAAGTGAAGAAGGTGTTTATAAAGTACGAACAGGAATTGATGAGTGTTATTCAGATTGGGACAGTATTCATTTAACTGTTTCGACTCCATTTGATAGTGCTGAAATTTGTATGGTTTCAGTGGATCCCTATACAGGTAAAAACATGGTCATTTGGGAAAGACATAAAAACCGAGGAATCGCATCTTATAACATTTATAAACTGTATGGAAGTAATTATATGCCCATTGGAAATATCGGAATTAATCAGTTAAGTGTATTTGTTGATCAATCATCTGATCCTGATACACGAGCTGCACGTTATGCTATTTCGGTGGTCGATACCTGTGGGAATGAGTCCGCCATAAGTCCTTATCACCAAACAATTCACTTAGGGGCTTCACAAGGTGTTAAGCCAAACTCAGCAGTACTTGACTGGACAGATTATATAGATGAAAGTGGTGATTTTAAACCTGATTATTATTATATCTATAAAGGAAATCATCCTACAAGCATGCAATTATTTGATTCGGTTTCAGCTAGTTTTACTGAATGGAATGATACGAATGCCGTAGGTGCTATATATTATCAGATTAGCGTTGTAAAACCAGAGATGTGCTCTCCATTGGTTTTTAGAGCTCAAAATTATGGAGGCCCATTTACACAATCAACATCAAATTTGAGAGACTATGGGCAAGATCAAAACGACTATTTAGAGGTTTCTCCAGCTTATCAGTATATAGCAAAACAAGCAGGCTCGTCAACTACATTTAATATATTTACCAATCTCGATTCATTTAAAGTAAGTTGTACTGAAAATTGGGTTAAGATCAGTGTAAATGAGTTAGCCAAATTCTTTATTGTTACTGCAAACACAGAAGCAAGCACGGAAAGATCAGCTACTATTCTTGTTGAAGCAAGCGGATTACCTCCTGTGACAGTTATATTGGTTCAAGGAGAAACAGTATCTATTGATGCTAAAGATCAAAGCCATTCTGTTCATGTGTATCCCAATCCATCTTCAGGGAAACTTTTTATTAAAATGGATAATGCGGTTAATTCTGACTTATTTTTATTGGATATACGTGGTAAAGTTGTCTTGCACAAATTAATGGAGATAAATGGAAACAATGAGATAGATTTATCAAGCTTTGCAAAAGGTTTATATCTGTTGAAAATAAGTAATGAATCGGGAACGCTGACGAAGAAAATTATTTTAGAATAAAAAAAAGCACCCGGAGGTGCTTTGATATATGTTTTGTGAACAATTATTAACGTATTATCGTTGATACTGTGGCTGTTCCATCTTTGGTTAGTGCTCCTCCTGTATCTGAGTTTTCAAACCAATTGTTTAAGTTGCCTTTTTCAGCAATGAAGTAATATTCAATAGGATCCAGTTCAGTAAATGTGGCAAATCCACCTGAGGAAGTTGGCACATTTGTTCTTGTTGGATTTTTATCATCCGACCAGTTTTGTGAATCATTAAATAAGCGAACATTGGCTCCTTGAACAGCTTTGCCGTCTTCATCAACTACTTTTATCAGTAAGGTTGTTTTGTTGGTATTGATGTTTGGGTCGATCGGATCATCATCTTTGTCGCATGAAGAAATGAATAAGGTAATTGCAAATAGGGATGCTAATAGTAGAATTGTGTTTTTCATTTTTGATATTTAGCCTTTGTTGTCAATAAATTATAGGCTGGCAAATATATAAAAACTCTATTCAATTGTATTGGGAAATTTTTGCAGAAAAGTCTATCTTTAGAAAACTTTTTATCTCTTATTCTCGTCATTAAAATGCAGAATTTTAAAAACAGCTATTATGAAAAAAATTACTGGTCTTCTTGTGCTACTTTGTCTGAGTTCATTTCTATTTATTTCTTGTGAAAAGGAAGAGCGAATTACAACAGGTAATGTTCGTATTAAGGTGCTTTTTGAAAATGGGAAAGCATTTTCAATTGGAGCAGATGTTTATTTGTATTACTCGAAAGACAGTATGGATAAACATATTTTTACTGTTGCTACTCAGTCTTCGAAAGACAATGATGCAGTATGTTATTTCTCCAATCTTGCTCCAGCAACATATTTTGTAAAAGCACAAGGAAGTTTAGGTAGTGCATTATATAGTGCTACAGGAAGCTTTTTGGTGGAAGAAGGAAAAACAACTGAGCATATATTGTATCTTTTTTCTAATGGAGATTTAAGGGTTTTTGTGAGAGAACAAAGTGCTATTGGTGTCTATATTGGAGGAGCAAGTGTTTCTATTTATTATTCTGAAGATGATTGGAAAAATAACCAAGTATATCAATCACAGCTTAGTTCTCTTTCTTATCCTGTTGAGGATGGGGCTTTATTTTCTGGCTTGAATCCACAGAAATATTTTGTTAAAGCCAGTTATACTAATTCTGGGGGGTATTTTGAAGGAAATGATTCCATTTTTGTTCCTTATGGAACAGAAACAAGATTACATATTGTTTGCCAGCACTAGAAAATATTTCGTTATCTCTACCCTATGAATTAATGTGAATTTAATATTGAAATAAGATAAATTATATTTTCAAAATGACTAACAATAAATTGCTTTTTATATTCTTTATTGTCCTCCCAATTTTGTTTAATTCATGCAAACGCGACATCCCATTTAGCAGTGTAGTTGATGTTTCATTGCTTTATAAAAACAACGAGAGTTTTAAGAAGATAGCATATGTACTTCTCTATTATTCCAAAGATAGTTTAGACAGAGGAAAATATAAGTATGCTGCTCTTACATCAAACAGCTCAAAAGGAATTGCTCAATTTACGAACTTAGCCCCCGGACATTATTATATTTTAGGACATGGCGAAGATAACTGGATTAGTTATTCCGGAACAGCTGAGTTTACTGTTGTTGCAGGGCAAGCTGTTAAATTAAATTTGGAGCTACAGCCCAATGGAAGTCTGCGTGTAATTGTTAAGGAGAGAAATGCACATGGTTCAGTTAAGGATAACGCAGATATTTCCATCTACTTAACTGAGCAGCATTTGTGGGTGGATAAGGAGTATACGCATTACCGTATTGCAGAAGATGACCCACAAGTGGGGATATTGATAACTGATATAGAAGCGAAAACTTATTATATTAAGGTATCTTTCAAGAATTGGGATGGACAATTAAATGGAATCGATACAGTTTCGGTTCCTTATAATAAAGAGACTGTAAAGGAAATAATCTGTTATTAGTTATTGTTTTTCAATTCCATTAGGTTTAAACTATCTCTTTCGTCAAAGGCTTTTTTACGTTCATTCTCAATTTTCTTGAATTCCTTGCTATAGTTTAGGTTAAACAAAAGAAGTATATCGTGTTGACCTAATTTTTCAAGACAATAGAGGTAATAGGCAAGTATGTTTCTTTTTTTTCCATAATCTGTTTCAGAAAAGTGTGTGAAGACCAACCAATACATGTGTGCTGCATAATCCCATGCTTCCAAATCAAAAGCGATATCAGCATATTTTACAAATTCTTCACTGGCATTTGTTCCTTCTGTAAATAATTCATTGATTTCCAATCTGCGCAAAAGTCTCCATCCTTCTTTTTCAACTAAAACGCCATAACCACTCGGATATAAGGGATCACATGTATATACACTGTTCTTATATTCATTCCACTTTTTATTCAAGTGTTCGAAATCGAGATCAAGGTAAATTGTAGAGCTAATAAATTTCTCCTCAAGCACCTTTGCTGAATGCGGATGATAACTTAATATGTTATCAAAAACAGCGATGGATTTTTTATATTCTCCTTCTTCACGGTAGTTGATCCCTTTGTTTATCTCCTTATTTAAATCCATATAAAAAGAATCCAGTTTCAGGCACAATTCATCCAGATAATAATCTGCTATAGTTTTGTCTTCTTTAAACATTTTCAGCATATCTAAATATCTGCGAGCGATATCAAATTCTCCTGCTGCTACATGAAGAAACACTTTGGATGTAGATACCAGAAAATTATTAATATTCATTTCCATGATAGCTCTCCAATAAAAGGGGTTGTAAGCAGTCAAATATTGGATATTGAAAATACTATCAGGCTTGATTGCCGCAATTTGGTCGCCTATAATACGAACACCCTTAAACTGAGGGTTAGCTTTTTTCTGAAAAGCTGAAAGTATTAGTAATGCATCATTTTTAACCCATTCTGTCAATAATTTTGCTTTTTTATCTACGCTGGCATGTTGATAGTCTTGATCAGTTTCGACAAATGGATTATGTATTTCCGGACTATATTGAAGTTTCTCATGAACACACCCGCCTTGAGTACTTATTTCGAAAAGAAAGATGAAATCGATGAACTTTGTTTTAACTGTTTGTATTTTTCTTAGTTTGGTTTGAATCAAATCAACACTATCAGCTGAAAATGCGGGTCGTGCTGAAAGCTGAATAGTTGGGAGACTATCTTTTTGAAGAGTGAAGAAAACGACAATATCTCTGGCTACTAAATCATTCTCAAAAATTGAATTTAATTCAATACTAAGTTTTTTGGCATAATTCAGAAATCGATCTTCATTCATATTCACATCAGCAATGGTTTGATTGGATATGAATACCATATTAATTTCAGTTTTTTCCTGTGCAAAAAGGGGATTGAAGAAGAAAATGAAAAGCAAGTAAAAGCCTGTTGGGATTAGTTTTTGCATCTAGATCGAAATTTTTATTTCTCCATAAAAGTAATAAATTGAACTATAGCAGCAAAACATCGGCTGAATTCTTGTTACTTTTGAAGTACTAAAATTGTTATAATGAAGAGACTTTTTCTACTAAGCTTAACTATTATTCTTTTTATTTCAAGTAATGCTCAAGAGATCTATCATGATCTGAATGTGCACATTGATATCAGCAATCAAAGCATGGAGGTGGAAGATGATATACGGATAAATAAATCCTTATATACTGATACGAATGAAGTCTTTTTTTATATCGGCAAAGTTTTTACGATTTCAAATGCCGGAGAAAATAGAGCCATTGTTGAGATTCCTTCCGAAAATCCAAAACTAAGGAAATTTAGTGTTTTAATTCCAGATACATCTTTGGAAACATCTACTTTCACATTACACTATTCAGCGAAAATTGCCGCAGAAATATTGGAAAGTGAAAGTGATTATGCACGTGGTTTTAGCGAAACTGACGGTATTATTTCTGAAAAAGGAGTTTATTTATCAGGATCAAGTTTGTGGGTTGCTTTTATGGAAAATCAGCTATTTACCTATAAGCTTACCACCAGAATAGATAAGAAATATGGGATAGTGACACAAGGAAAGAGAACCAGTATAAAACCTATGGATGACAATCATGAAATTATTTATGAGTGTCCTTTTCCTATGGAAGAAATATATTTGGTTGCAGGCGAGTGGAAGGAATTTGAACTAGCTGTTGGCAATGTATTGGTTCAGGCTTTTTTACGTGCAGATGACAAGGATTTGGCTGATAAATATTTAGGCGTTACAGCATCTTATTTGAAGCGTTATGAATCTTTGATCGGTCCCTATCCATTTACTAAATTTACTTTAGTTGAAAATTTTTGGGAAACCGGCTATGGAATGCCATCTTTTACTTTGCTTGGCGAAAAAGTGATTCGTTTTCCATGGATACTTCATTCATCTTATCCTCATGAATTATTACATAACTGGTGGGGAAACTCAGTGTATGTTGATTATGAGGGAGGAAATTGGTGTGAAGGAATAACCGCCTATATGGCCGACCATCTTAACAAGGAAATGCAAGGTGAAGGAGAAGTTTATCGTAGAAATACATTGCAAAAATTTACAGATTATGTCAATACCGAAAATGATTTCCCATTATCAGCGTTTTTATCACGAAATAATTCGGCACAGGAAGCAATTGGCTATGGTAAGTCCTTAATGATGTATCATATGCTGCGAAAGGAATATGGAGATGATAAGTTTATTGCTGCATTTCAGCATTTCTACCTGAACAATAAATTTAAAGCTGCTTCATTTGATGATATCAGAAAAAGTTTCGAATTGGTTACTGGAGATAGTCTTGCATTATTTTTCAATCAGTGGGTAAAAAGAAAAGGTGCACCAGCTTTAAGTTTGGAAGGTGTGCGAGTAAAAACAGAAGGAGATATTGAACTGGTTTTTAAATTGGTTCAAACGCAAGCCGAAGATGTATTTGATGTGAGTGTTCCCATTGCTGTATATTGTGCAGGCGATACTGTGGCAAAAATTCATCGGGTAAGAATGACCGAGAGATCGCAGCGTTTTACAATTGCTTGCAATAGTAAGCCACTCAAGATAGAAGTTGATCCGTATTTTGATGTCATGAGAAGGTTAGACAAGAGGGAAGTTCCTGCTTCTTTATCTCGCATGTATGGCAGTGATGATATTGCCATTGTGGTTCCTTTTAACGATCGATTTGCTGAACCTTATTTGGATTTAGCCAACGAATGGAAGAAAAAGTTTTCTACTGAAGGCAAAAAAGTGAGAATACTTTACGACAGGGATGTTAGCAATTTACCTAAAGAAAAAGCCATTTGGATTTTTGGTTATGGAAGCAAGTATACAGTATTTACTAATATTGCAGCTGAACATAAAAAAACCATGAATGAAGATGGCTTAGCAGTTTGGGAAAAAATGGAAAATGAAGGATCAATGATTTATGTGTTTTCGAATCCAGATAATATAGATCAAACTTTCGCTTTTTTTGGTGTACACGATATTGCTGCCATGACACCCTTAACAAGAAAATTGCCACATTATGGTAAATACAGTTATCTGGGATTTGAGGAGCCTCATGCAACAAATAAACTCAAAGGTGTTTTCAATGTTTTAGATTCTCCTTTGTTTTTTAAAATGAAATATGCAAGTGGAACACCTGAAAATACTGCTTCGCTACCCAAGCAAAAAGCAATGATTGATTAACAAAAAAAAAGGCCAAATTATTGGCCTCTTCTTTCCGTTCATCTGGAATCAATCTATGTCTTTTAATAAGTGTTTTCCAACGAAATGCAATTAATTCTTTAGATAAAACGAATAGATCTGAGTGATTTTACGATGAGTTTGCTCTCTATTAAATCAAATTAAAGCGTAAAGATAAAATACAACTAATTGAAATAAAATAGCTTTCGAGGGAACGGTTGCTTTGGTCAAGGAAATGTAAGTTGTTAATGAGGGAACAGTAGAGCTTATTGTTTTGAAAGACTTTTATTTGCTTGTTAAAGGGATGGTGATTTTTATTTTGTAGCCATCTAAATTCTCATCTTCATCTAACACATTAACAAATTGTCGATCTGGCAAGTTAAATATTACCTGTAATCGATCGTTCACCAATTTATTTCCTTTACCCGAAATAGGCATTTTCTCATCATGTATTCCTTTGCCATTATCCTGAATAACAAATTGAATGTCTTCATCGAGTTTTGAAATATGAATTCGGACTAAACCTTCTTCTATCTGCTGAAAGCCATGTTTAATCGAATTTTCAACAAAAGGTTGAAGAATCATTCCGGGGACCTGAATTCTGTCACCATCAAGCTGCTCATCGACTTCCAATTCAAATCGAATTTTGTCTCCAAATCGCATTTTTTCAATTGCCATATAGTTTTTAACTCGTTCAAGTTCGCGATTTAAGCTTACAAAAGTCTGGTCAATATCATCAATATTAAGACGGAGCAATCGGGCAAAACTTTTTATATATTCATTCACAATTTTTGGTTTGCCAACATTAACCAAGTATTGCAAGGAGTTGAGTGAGTTGAAAACAAAGTGGGGATTAATTGAAGCAGAAAATGCCTTGAATTTAAATTCGTTTATTTGTTTTTCATAATTTCGGTTTGCAGCTTCTCTTTTCTTAATTCTCTTTATCCGTAGAATAGTGAGCATAAATCCTAGAAGCAGAACCACTACAACAATAAATATTTTTGCAAACAATGTTTGCCATAAATACGGAGCTTTATCCAACGTGATGGTTATTGGTTTTGACCATATCAATCCGGAGTTGGTACAACAAATTTCAAGTTTATAATTTCCAGGATTCTGAAGCAATAAATCAATGTTTTGAGATTTTGAGTAAATCCATTTAGCATGATTGATTCGATAGCGGTAATTTATATTTTTAAAATGGAATAAGGCCAAAGCGGCATATTGAATGTTATAGGATTTCGTATTTGCAGTTAAATCAATTTTTATATCTTCCTGAATTACTTTTTCGTTGATGATAATATAGGGTTTAGGAGTTTGCTTTAAATTAGTATAAATGTCTTTTAAAGCTACGTAATGGAGCCCTTTTGTCGTGCCAATCCATAAATATCCATAAAAACTATCATAATCTAAACTGGTTACTTCTTGCGACATTAATCCCAAAGATTGATTGAGAAGAATCTCATTTTCCGGAGTTTTAAGTAATAAACCAGATTTGGTGGCGATAAAAAATAAGTTCGTATCAGGTATAAAGGCAATATCAGTAAATGTTAAGTTGTATTTTTTTCCAATATTTTGTTTCCACAATTTGTTGCGTTTTAATTTAAAAATATTTTTTGGGGTCACCACCCAGGTATTAGCCATATAATCATTCTGAATTTTCAATACATTGATATTGCTAAGTTTAAGCATATCGTGGTTCGTAGGTAATGAAGATGCATAAAGACCCAAATTGCACCCTATTAGTAAATGGTGTGAATCTTTAAAAATTACATTTGTCCGAATATCCGGTGCAAATTTAGGCAGCATGCTATATTCAGTAAATTGAAATCTATAGAAGTTTTCAGCATGCAGATTTGGTTTATAATAGGCAACATGATCCCAGGCTGCGAAGTAAATAATCGAATCGGATACTAAGTTACATGTTGACCGAACAAAAATTATATCCGTGTTTGCTGCAGATTTTTTGGTTTTTTTGTTTAAACCATGAACAACAGTGGAGACAGTATATTGTTTGATTTCTGGCGAGTAGTTAACATCCCAAATATAATGTTGAGCATATTTGTCATCCGATAAAATCAGTGTTTTTTGAAAACTATCGTAAATCATTAAACCCTTTGATGTACCTGCTACCAGTTTTCCTTTTTGATTGCTTGCTATATCAGTAATATGTAAAGTGCTATTTGTTTGATCAGTTAAGTTATGAAAGAGTTTTTGTGAAATGCAAAATATGCCGTCTCCATAGGTTCCTACCCAAATATTTTTATTTTCATCAGAAATAATAAATGTTGCCGCCTGTTTAAATGAAATAATATTGTTTATTGATTTGGCATTCAAATCATACACAAACAGACCTTCTTCTTTGATTTCAAAATATATTTTATTGTCTTCATCAGGTAAAATGTTGCCGATTTTTTGATCTTCTTTTACACTAAATATTTTTTCAAAATGCTGAACATCAAGACTTTTGTAGACTGCATTATGGGTGGTCACATAAAAAACACCTTTAAATGCGAAACAAGCTGTTAATTGGCTGTTTAAATCATTGGCTTGGAGTTCAATTCTGCGATCGGGATGGTATTGATAAAGATTGGAATTTACCAAAGAGTAAATCTTGGATCGAAAGGTAGTAAAAGGTGAAAAAGCTTGTTGGTTGGGTAAGATAAATCGCTGATCGTCTATTTCAAATTTATTTGACGTTTTATTAATGTGGTAAACATATCGATTATGATAGCTATATAGTTCATTATTGTTTTGAAAGATGTGATCGAAGCAATAGTTTCCAATTTTATAACGCATAAATTTAATCGCTGAATCGGGATGAGATATGAGTATTTTATTGTCACAAGTGGTTGCCATCACACTTCCGTCACTATGCTTATAAAGTGAAATAATGGATAGGTTTTTATACTCCCCAAAATAACTGACTGGGCTAAATTCACTTCCATTAAATTGAACGATACCATTGTCGGTGGCAAACAGCAATAAACCATCAGCAGCAAACTCCATATCGTAAACAATGTTACTGGCTAAATGTTCATTATTAATATAGTGATTTACTGCTAGATTTTGAGCAATTGAATTTTCAAAAGATAATACGCTTAGAAAACAACTAATGATTATGTGTGTTGATCGCATAATATCTCATTCTGTTGACAAAATCTTTGAGCCGGTTGCGTGCTATGGCTAACTGCTTTTCATTACTCATAATAATGAAACCACCATCTTTGTAAGAAAATTCTTTGATATGATTGAGATTGATCAAATGTTTTTTATGGATTCGATAGAAATTGCTATAATTCAAGAGGTTCTCATAATCTTTCAATGTTTTCGATACCAATAATTGGCCTCCATTAAAATTAACCTCGGTATAATTATCTTGTCCTTCCAAATAGATAATATCATCTAATAGCAATACTTTAAAGCCCGATTGTATGGTAAACAATATTTTTTCTTTGCTATCATTGCTTTTGTCATCATGCGACTTAAATACTGCTTTTCGAACAGCTTCTTTTAACTCATCCTCATCCAATGGTTTGAGTACATAATCGATTACATCTTGCTTCAAGGCTTGTATGCCATATTCTTTTTCGCCAGTAACTACAATCACGCTAAAGTTGCGTTCCTTTATTTCTTCCAATACTTCCAGTCCACTTTTGCCAGGAATATTTATATCCAGAAAAATAAGGTCAGGCGATTTTAGTTTGATTTCATCTAGTGCTGATTGTGCAGAATCAGCATATCCAACGATATCAATTTCAGGACAATGCTCTGTTAATATATGTGCCAAATTCTTTTGACAGAATTCCTCATCGTCAATTATTATGGCTTTAAGCAGATGCATGCTATTGAGGTTTGGCGCTTATTTATGGCAGATTAACGTAAGATATTGTGATTTGTTGCAGCAAATTAAATTTAGGCTTGAAATGACCTAAAGTGCTTCATAAACTGAACGCGTTCGTAAGCAGCAGGGTCAACAGCTCTTGATTGGCTTAATTTTCCTTTGAAATCTGATATGCTATTGAATTCCTGTTCTTTCATGAAAATTTCAATTTCATTGAGAAATTCACCAATGTATGAATTTCCATTCTTATAAATTGCTGAAACGACCTGTACCACATTGGCACCAGCTAAAATTTGCTTGATAGCAGCTTTGCCATCATGAATACCCGTGGAGGCAGCAATGTCACAATTGATTCGCTCTGCCATAATTCCTACCCATCTTAATGATATCGGTAAGTCATTTGAATTACTCAAAACAAATGATGGGATAACACTTAAGTTTTCAAGGTCAAAATCAGGACTGTAGAAACGGTTAAACAAAGTAAGACCTTGAATGCCGGTATCCGCTAAATTTTGTATCATTTGAGCCAGATTGGAAAAATAATAACTGATCTTTAAACTGATGGGTAATGTTGTGTGTTTTTGAACCTCTTCAATTATGTCAAAATACAGTCTTTCATTTTCTTCTCCTGTACGGTTCATATCCGAAGGAAGAATAAATGCATTTAATTCCAAGGCATCGGCACCTGCATTTTCAATTTCTTTGGCAAAATAGGTCCATTTTTGTGCTGAAACGCAATTAATGCTGGCAATAATAGGAATGGAGACTGCTGCTTTGCTTTCACGAATTAATCGCAAATATTTTCGCACACTATCTTCAACTGGAAATTCATCCATATAATCGAAAGTTTCAGGATACACCACGGCTCTTCCGGTCATGTTGTGTGTTCCTTCTTCCATTTCATAAATGATCTCTTCTTCAAAAAGCGATTTAATTACTACGGCTGCAGCACCATTTTTTTCTAATTCAACTATTTTTTCTACCGAGTCAGTTAATCCTGAACTACCTATAACAATTGGATTTTTTAGTTCTAATCCTAGATATTTTACTGTTAAGTCTAACATATAAATTGATTTTAACGATTTTACTTATTAATTATAAAGGCCATACTTGTTTGTTGAGAGGATTGATCCTCAAATTTCAGTATATAATAACCATTTGCCAAATTAGATATATCTAATTTGATCATATAACCTATTGAATTATCGAATTGTTTGAAATAGTGTTGTTTACCACTAACATCTACAATCGAAAATTGGGCATTTTCTACTAGTTGATCAAATTTTACAACTAAATAATCCTTGGCAGGATTTGGGAAAAGCTGCATAGATGAAAAATGTTTTTCATTGATAGCTAAATTACCCCACAATCCGTTTTCATTCACAATACTAATTTGATTAATAGGGATATCTGTTACTTTGGTATAAGTAGTTGGATTTGTTTGCCAGCGAACGACTACAGAATCAATTTTATTATTTGTACCCAAACCAAAATTTGTAATGAAGGGTTGTTGTCCGGCAAAATGCCCGAATCCAGCCTTAATTTCTCGAGTTTGTTGAACTCCTCCTGCCCAAACAGTAATCCGGTTGCCAATGCCACTCAAGTTTGAACCAGCAGGTGAAAAAAGTTTGATCCCCACCCAGTTGTTGTTTTGACCAATTTTATTTTCAATAAGGGTAACTGTGTTTTTTGGGGTGAAAGTACCATCTCCATGGGCTATTAGTATATCATCGTCTCCATCCAAATCAAAATCAATTGGTTGAATGGAACTAATTTCTTTGTATTGATCATCAGGATAAATGATTTTAAGTTCGCTTGAAATATCCTGCATTTCATTATCTGCATCTTGAAGGAGAAAAAATAATCTGCGGTTGTAAGCATATCCACCGCTACCACTTACAATGTCTAACCTCATATCGTTATCAAAATCAAACCAAGCTGCATCATAATCGCCAATATGACTTGGACGGGGAGGATCTCGATGTATTTTGTCTAAAGCCCAATCCAAAGAATAGTTTTCAGAGGCTCCTTTATTGATTACTAATGTTGACCGTCCTTCTCCATTTGCAAATCCACCATGTACCAGCACATAGTAAAAATCCATGTCGCCATCATTGTCATAATCAGCAGGCTGAGTGGCCCAGGTGCAGAGATGCTGTCCTCCATCTCCATTTAATTTTTGTGTATTGAATCCAACTTGTGAAGCCACATCAGTGAAACGACCACTTCCATCATTGGCCCATAAACTACCGCTGCTTCGACAATAAGGTGCGGTGGCAATATCCATCCACCCATCATTATTCCAATCCGTAACATTAGATCCATACAGCGGAAATACGTTGGTTTTTATCTTTCCCCAAAAACTTTCATCTGTAAAGGTTCCATCTCCATTACCTTTTAATAAATAACTGGAAGTCATGCCATTGCTGCCACCATTATCCAGATTTTTTTTATAATCATCAAACCAAGACGCAAGAAAAAGATCAATATTTCCATCTTTATTGTAATCCAGAAAGGAGATGCCGCCAATATTGACTAAACCCTCATCATGCCCACTATGAGGGCCAATTTTGTTTAATCCACTTCCTTCAAACAGATCAAATCGTCCGTTTCCTCTATTAAGCATTAGTTCAGTTCTGTCTCCGGGATCCAATGAATCAGGATGGTAATACTCCCATCGGTGGTAGTATATACTGGTGATAGCATCTACATCCCCATCATTGTCAACATCAGCAAATGCAATGTTATCAACTATGCGCCCGTGTTCACCATTTCGTTTTAAATCAAGCATCGACCAGGCAGTTGTGTCAACAAAATATCTTTCAGTTGGATCGGATGAACCTGGTTTTTGAACATTCATGTAAAGGGATACTTGCCCTTTATTCAAATTTGCATAAACAAATATCAAGTCGGGATAATCGTCATTATTAACATCCGTAACGTAAACATAAGAAGCCTTAGCTGTATCAATACCAACTTCTGTAGAAATATTCTCAATCCAATTTGCTTGTTGAGCAAGCCCAAAGAGTGGCATTAAAAATAGGAAACAAACCAAGTAGAATAAAAAGCGTTTCATCATTTTTTCATAAGTTTTATAATCAAGGTAAAGTTAATGTTTTATATCTTTTTATTTTTTGATAATAGAAAAAGGTTCGAGGCTTTCCAAATGCAAATTATATCAGGTTCTTATGGAATGGACAAATCGATTTCACCTTTAATACATTAATTAGATTTACCTTTGTTGCTCTTAATAACAGGGTTAAATTAATGTTAAATGCGCTATTTTGTTAAATACTGTTTGCTTGTTTTAAGTTTTGTTTTGATCCAATTTTCAGTACAAGCAACTGATTATACAGAACAAATTCGAAATGCTGGTACATCCACCGATTATCCGGGCTCACATGTGCTCACAATTTTTGATCACACCAAAGTAGATGTTGAAGAAAGTGGTTTGGGTTATTTCCGTTTACACCAATTGTTTAAAATACTTGATGAAAAAGGGGCATTGGACATGCGCATTATGAAATTTGCCTATGAGCCCATGAGTGCAAAACTCCAAATTGAAAAAGTAATTATCTATCGAAAAAATGGGAATATAGAAACACTAACAAAAGATAGAATTTATGACTACCCTGCTCCTGGAACTGTGATACTTTGGGGTGCAAGAGAACAAATGGTGGAGATTGGTTGGTTAGAGCCTGGTGATGGTATCGAAATAGAAGTAAGAAAAAAAGGCTATACCTATGCCTTATTGCTTGACGATGCTGACGAGCGATACATTCCTCCTATGCGTGGTCATTATTATGATATTGTTCCATTTTGGTCGGATCAACACATACTCGAAAAATCATATAGATTGAGGTTGCCTAAAAGTAAGAAATTAAATTACCAAGTATATAATGGTGAATTAGAAGTTGAACTGTCTGTAGGTGGAGAAAAGCAAGGATATTCATTTACTTTACGAGATATAAAGCCAATGAAAAGTGAATCCAATATGGTTTCTCCTTCAAATGTGTTTACAAAACTATTAATGACTACTGCACCAAATTGGGAGTCTAAATCGAAGTGGTTTTATGGTGTAAATGAGGATTATGGAAGTTTTGAATCTACGCCTGAAATTGATAAGAAAGTAAACGAGATATTAGTTGGTGCAACAAATGAATTGGATTCAATTTCAAGATTAAACCATTGGGTAGCTGATAACGTCAGGTATTTTGGTTTAAACATGGGAGTTGGCGAAGGTTATACATTGCATAAAGGTGAAATGACTTTTGAGGATCGATGTGGTGTGTGTAAAGACAAAGCTGGTATGTTAGTTTGCATGCTTCGATCAGCTGGTTTCGAAAGCTATGCTGCTATGACCATGGCAGGTAGTAGGATTGAGGATATTCCAGCTGATCAGTTTAATCATTCTGTTACTGCTGTTAAACTGGCAAATGGAGAGTTTATGATGCTGGATCCAACTTGGGTTCCTTTTGTTAGGGAAAATTGGTCAAGTAGAGAGCAACAGCAGAATTATATAATTGGAACAGCCGAAGGTGAAGACTTACAGATTATTCCGATAGCTAATTCTAAAAATCATTTTTACAAGCTACATGGCAATACTGAATTACTGGAAGACGGAACACTAAAAGGAGAACTGAAATTAGTTGCTGAAGGGCAATCCGATGCTGCATTCCGAAGCCAGTTAACAAGAAATCCTTATTCAGAATGGAAAAGTCTGATATCTGCGGAGCTTTATAGAAAATTCCCGAAAATGAATATTAAAGAAATCAGCTTTTCTAATGGATATGATTATTCAAAACCATTTGAAATTTATGTCGATTTCGTTATCCCTGATTATGCCAGATTTTTTGATGGAGATTTAATTTTCACGCCAATAGTTGCTTCGAATTTATTTGAGCGATTTAATTATCATTTGCGAGTGAATTCAAGGTTGGAAAAAAGACAATTTCCTTTTAAAGATGCTTGTTCCAAATATATTGTTCTGGAAGAGGATATTAAAATTCCTGCAGGATATCAGTCTGTTACTGGAGTACATCTTATGTCGATGAAGAAGTATGAAGTAATGGCTGCTAGTTTTGAAGGTGGTATAACTGCTGAAGAAGGGAAACTCAGATTAATTGAAAAAATCAACCTTGAGAAAAGAGTATATGATGTAGCTGAATGGGAATCATTTAGGGATGCGCTAATTGCACAAAAAGAATTAGCCGAGAATAAAATTGTTATCACACAGAAATCAGTTAAGAAATGAAAAGAATAGAGATGAAATATAAGCTATTTTGCTCGAGAGTATTTATGCTGTTGGCATTCTTTACCTTTTTGTTTGCTTTTCACATCCAAGCACAGGAACAGAATGATGCCCGTTACAAAAAAATTGTCAAGGAGTATACGCTTCATGAAGATGGAAGATTTAGCATGAAATACGAACAGGAATTAGAATACCTGAGTTATTATGCTATCCATAGAAAGTATGGCGAAACCAGTGTGATTTATAATCCGAAGGTTCAAAAAGTGGATATTGACTATGCTTACACCATAATGAAAGATGGTAAAAAAGTTGAAACACCTGAAAATGCATTTAATGAAGTACTTCCACATCAAGCTACCAATGCACCAGCCTACAACCATCTTAGAAGGTTAGTTGTCACCCATACAGGTTTAGAAATTGGAGCTGTATCTCATTTATCATATACTCTTACATCAAATAATGAATCTCTTCCAGCATTAATGGGGAAGGAGCGCATTTATCAAAGTGCCCCATGCGATGAGTTAATTATTCGAATTAAGTTTCCCAAAAGTCTTCAAATGACTTTTTCATTAAAAAATATAGGACCTTGGGAGATTGATACAAGTAGCGAGGAGGGATTTAATGTGCATACATTTGCGTTCAATGACTTGCCTGCTTATTCTTTAGAACCTCATCAGCCACATCCTTCTGTTAGCGAGCCTTACTTCCAGTTTAGTAATAAATCGATGAAAGAATTGTATTTCAGCTTTATTTCTCAGAAAGCATTTCGTTTTGAAATGAATGAAAAAATGATGAAATGGGTTGATGATATTGAAGAAAGCTCAGAGGGTCAGTTGCAACTAATTCTGAATCTTCAGGAAAAGATTGCTAACAATATTGCCACTTATCCATTAAGCCTAGCGCATACACAATATAGGGTGCGAACTCCACAGGAAGTTTTTATGTCAAGAGCAGGAACCAAATTGGAGAAAGCAGCATTCATGGTAGCTTGTCTTCAATATAAAGGAATAAAGGCTTTCCCAATCATGGTCTCCTCTCACTATAAAATGGATGAAAATGTTGGTGTACTGGATGCTTTTGATGATTTTGTTGTTAGAATAAATCAGGGTCAAAGCTTTTTATATTTACCCGTAGACTTTGTTCCTGATTTCAATTTGAAATACAGTTTGTCGCGTAAATCATTGGTAGCTATCTATAATGGAATATCGATGTTTGAAATAAAAGAGGAGCCTGTTTTTAACAATTTTGCATCTTTATTTGCTGATATCAGAATGGGAGATAAAGTTGATTTGCTTGCAAAGAATGAAGCTGGTTTCAATCCATGGATTAGGATTATTAAAAACCAAAAAGCTGGATTTAATAATTTATATGCAGGAATTAGTGTTCAGAATAATGAAAAATCAAAAGCAGATGTTTACGAATTAAACTCCTATGCCTCAGAATATGAATTAGATGCTCAACTCAAATCATCCACTATCAGCAAACAGGATAATTATTTCTTTTTGACCTTGCCACACTATAATCTGGGAATAGCATCATGGCACTTAGATATTAATCAGGTTGAACGAAAGACTATGTTTGAGATTCCTTCAAAAGCAAAGGAAGAGTACGATTTCAAAATAAAACTCAACAAAGGGGATTATTTTTCAAAGAAGAAATACACTGTTGTTAAAAATAACAATGTAGGTGAACTAACCATTGACATTAAATTGAAAAGACGGAAAGCTCATATTAAAAAAAGCATTGTTTTTAACCGAACATTATTGAATAATGAGGATTATCTGCATGTTAGAGAAATGATGATTTTGTGGAATTCAGAGGAGTTCAATACATTGATTTATAAAAAGAAATAAACAAAAGATGGGATTATTTGACGTCTTTAAAAATAAAGAACAAAAACTAGAAGCTGCCCAGAAATTGGAGCAAAGTTTAGAGAAAACTAAAACCACTTTGTTTTCCCGATTGGGTAAAGCTTTAGTAGGCAAATCCAAAGTAGATGAATCTTTTCTTGATGAATTGGAAGAGATTTTAGTATCATCTGATGTGGGTATTGAAACAACTGTCAAGATTATTGAACGTCTGGAAAAGCGAGTTTCAAAAGATAAATATTTGAATGCTGCTGAATTAGATTTAATTTTAAAAGATGAAATTCAGCAATTGTTATGTGAGCACGATAAACCTGAGATCACTGATATTTCAAGCATAGATTCAATCAAACCTTATGTTATTATGGTTGTTGGTGTAAATGGAGTTGGCAAAACAACTACTATTGGGAAATTAGCGCATCGATTTACTACAATGGGTAAAAAAGTCATGATTGGTGCCGGGGATACTTTTCGAGCAGCTGCTATTGATCAGATAAAAATTTGGGGTGAACGCTCTGGAGTGCCGGTAATAAGTCGTGAAATGGGCAGTGATCCTGCATCGGTTGCTTACGACACAGTTCAGTCTGCTATCGCAAAAGACATCGATGTGGTTATTTTAGACACTGCTGGCCGATTACACAATAAGGTGAATTTAATGAACGAATTGGAGAAGGTTGATCGAGTCATCAAAAAAGTAATTCCCGATGCTCCTCACGAAACGGTTCTTGTTTTGGACGCTTCAACTGGTCAAAATGCTATTGAGCAGGCTAAGCAATTTATTAAGTCAACGAAGGTGAATACTTTGGCCATTACTAAATTAGATGGAACAGCAAAGGGTGGGGTTGTTATAGGTATTGTTGATCAATTTAAAATACCAATAAAATATATAGGAGTAGGCGAAAAAATTGAGGACTTACAACTTTTTGATAAACGGGTTTTTGTCGACTCATTATTTAGCTCATAAGAAATTCGATGCATACAAATCCTGCTAAAAATATCAGAGTTAATGTTTTTACATTTGGTTGTGCTAAAAACACCTATGATTCGGAGGTGTTGCTTGGGCAGCTGAAATACAACAACATAGCCGTAGTTCATGAAGAGGAATTAAAGGTTAATGATGTTGTAATTGTTAATACCTGTGGTTTCGTGAATGATGCTAAGCAAGAGTCAGTAAATTCTATTCTAGAATTTGTTGAAGCGAAAAATCAGCATCAAATCAAAGCTGTTTATGTAATAGGTTGCCTTTCAGAGAGATATAAGGCAGATCTGGAAGCCGAAATACCAGAAGTAGATTCGTATTTTGGTGTGCATAGCATAGAAGAAGTTGTTGCCACATTGGGTGGACGTTTTAAGAAAGAGATTCTGGGAGAACGTTTACTAACCACTCCTGCACATTATGCTTATTTAAAGATTTCTGATGGCTGCAACCAAAAGTGTTCTTTTTGTGCAATCCCGGGAATAAAGGGAGTACATAGATCTGTTCCAATAGAAGAACTAGTAGCTCAAACGGAGGCTTTGGTTCAAAGAGGAGTGAAAGAGATCATTCTAATTGCTCAGGATACAACTTATTATGGACTTGATATTTATGGAAAACGAAGGCTTGCAGAATTATTGACCTTACTGTCTGATATTAAGGGTCTTGAATGGATTCGTTTACAATATACTTTCCCCACAAATTTTCCAAAAGATGTTTTTGCGGTGATGGCTTCGAGGTCTAATATTTGTAATTATATAGATATTCCTTTGCAGCATATTTCGAGTCATCTCCTTAAAAAAATGAAGAGGGGAATCAATAAAGAGAAAACGATTGAATTAGTCAAATCAATTCGCAAGAGTCTGCCCGGTGCGGCAATTCGGACTACTTTTATTGTAGGTCATCCGGGAGAAAGTGAAGAGGATTTTGATGAATTGTATGAGTTTATTAAAGAGATAGAATTTGACCGAATGGGTGTGTTTACCTATTCCCACGAAGAAGGTACCGAATCGTTTAGAATGGACGATTCTATTCCCGAAGTTGTCAAAGACGAGCGAGCCAATATTTTGATGGCCTTGCAGCGGGATATATCGCTAAAAAAGAATCGAGATAAGGTTGGTACAGAAATTCGTGTTTTAATTGATAGAAAAGAAGGTGATCATTTTGTTGGGCGAACAGAAATGGATAGTCCAGAGGTAGATAATGAAGTATTAATTAACACGAAAAACAAGCTTAATATTGGTGATTTCTATACAGTTCGCATACAATCGGCAACAGATTATGATTTAGAAGCTGAGTTATAAAGAGTATATTTTTGCAAACAGAATTATTTCTAAATAGGTTAATAAGTTTCGTTGAGAAAAATCAATTATTTTCTGCGAAGGATAAATTATTAATCGCCACAAGCGGGGGAATTGATTCCATCGTTCTGTGTGATTTGATTAGAGAAGCTGGTTTTCAATATGCTATTGCCCATATGAACTTTCAGCTTAGAGAAGAAGAATCTGACTTAGACGAACAGTTTGTTAGAGAATTAGCTGAAAAAAATAAAGCTGAATTCTATTGCTCACAAGTTGGCTGTCGATCATATGCCAAGCAAAATGGAATTTCAATTGAGATGGCTGCCCGAGAACTTCGTTATCAATGGTTTGACGAGTTAGCAAAGTCAAATAATTTTCAGTTTATTTTAACTGCTCATCACAAAAATGATCAAACAGAGTCCATATTATTAAACATAACAAGAGGCACTGCCTATCAAGGATTTCAGGGGATTAAACTCAAATCAGGGAATATCGTAAGACCCTTATTATTTGCCGATAGAGAAGAAATTGTGCAATATGCTAAAGAGAGAAATCTGGTATTTCGATTCGATAAATCAAATGATGATGTTGATTTTAAGCGTAACAGAATTCGAAAAAATGTAATACCACAACTAGAAATTATTAATCCAGATATACACGATACCGTTTCGCGTAATGCTATTCTATTTCAAAAATATTCAGACTTTATAAGCCATCATTTAGAACAAAGAATTCAAAAGATTAGTCGAATAATTGACAACAAATTATATATTGATTTTGAGCAAATTCAATACGATGCATATTATGAGTTATACTTGTATGAGATCCTTAGAATATATGGATTTACAAGCATGCAAATTAAAAGTATTACCTCTTCAATTTCCATGCAAACGGGTAAGAAATTTTATTCTAACACACATGTGCTTCGAGTAAATAGAGATCAATTCGTGATTTCAAAGAGCAGCTCTCAAAATCGATTGGAAATAACTGTTAATAAGGAAGATGAGATTGTATCAATACAGTATGCGACAATAGCGTTTTCTGTCATTAGACATAAGGAAATTGATGATATTAAGAATCCATATCATGCCTATCTCAATTTCGATGAAATTAGTTTCCCTCTTACTATTCGAAATTGGAGAAAAGGAGACCGCTTTATACCTTATGGGAATAAGGGCATTAAAAAACTGAGCGATTATTTTATTGATCAGAAAATTGAATCTGGTGAAAAGAACAATATCATTTTGCTTGTTTCAGGAGATGATATAATTTGGGTTGCACCACACCGAATTGATGAAAGATATAAAGTGTCTTCAAATTCAAATAGAATTCTTAAAGTTGTACTAACACGAAAATAATAAACATGAAAAAAATAGCACTATTGCTTAGCGTTTGCTTTCTAATTACGTTGAATACTGTTGTTGCACAGGAGGAAAAGACGTTTGTAACTAAATATGATGTAAAAACAACTCCAGTAAAAAATCAAAGCAGATCAGGTACTTGCTGGGCATTTGCCGGTATTTCATTTGTCGAAACTGAATTATTGCGCATGGAAAAAGGCGAATATGATTTGTCAGAGATGTATATAGTTAGAAACGTTTATCCTATCAAAGCCGATAATTACATCCGCATGCAAGGAAAAGCAAATTTCTCAGCAGGAGGTCAGGGCCATGACGTAATAAATTCGATTAAACTATCTGGCTTTGTGCCTGAATCGGTATACCCAGGTCTTAATTATGGGAAAGACTATCATGATCATAGCGAATTGGATGATTATTTAAGTTTATTAACCAAGGAAGCTTTAAGCAAAAGGCTAAAATCAAAAAGCACCTTTTCAGATGAGTTAATTATTGCCACTTTGGATGAATATCTTGGTAGCCAACCAAAAGATTTTACATACAAAGGCAATTCCTTCACAGCCAAGTCTTTCTTTGCATCAACTGAGTTTAATACAGATGATTACATCGAAATCACATCCTATAATAATTATCCTTATTATGCTAATTGTGTGCTTCAGGTTCCTGATAACTGGTCTTTTGATTCCTATTTAAATGTTCCTTTGGACGATTTAATGACAATTATGGAGCATGCATTGAAAAATGGATACTCAATATGTTGGGATGGAGATGTTAGTGGGAATTTTGATCGCAAAACAGGATTAGCTCAACTTCCTGATGAAACAACCGAAGTGACTCAAAAAATGCGTCAAACGGCATTTGATAAATTTGAGTCTACTGATGATCACTTAATGCATATTACAGGTCTGTCATTAGATGAAAACGGAAGGAAATATTATATTACAAAAAATTCCTGGGGAACAGAACACCGCTATAAAGGTTTTTGGTATATGAGTGAGCAATATCTCAGGATGAATACGGTTGCTATATTAGTTCATAAAGAAGCTCTTCCTGAAAAGATTATTAAGGAAATTGACTTTATGAATTAAATAGTTGTCGTAAACGTAATTTTTGCATCATACTTGCTTCTTGAGAACAAGTCTAAACAACCTTGTTGGAAATGCTTAGTTTGGGTTATTGTTAATTAATAATCAAGAAGATAGATCTCGTATTTTAATTTAGGGTTATTTTCCCATATGTGGAAAAACTCAATATTATACAACATGTTTAATGATCACATTTTCAGCGACAAATGTTGTTTAGTATTAATGGTACAATGATTGGGTTATGTTAGCTACCTGGTTAATTTAAAATTGAAAGATGAAGAAAATTTTAATCCTACTAATCATATTTGTTTCTGGAATTATCTCAATCACAGCTTCTGCACAAGGAGCTATCGAGGTCAACCCTTATTCTGTCAAGCTTGACGGAAGTAATGATTATATCAGTGCTGCAAATCATAGCAGTTTAAATCCAACGGCTAATATTTCCATTGAAGCATGGGTGTATTTAGATGGTTTTCAGTACTATACATCTGTTGTTGAAAAGGCTGCCAGAACACCAAACAAAGGATATACATTGCAAATTATTTACAATACCATTTGGTTTACTTTATATCATGCCAGTGGCCAAAAACAGATTTACACCAGCTCACAGCTATCACAAAATTCATGGAATCATATTGCCGTAACATATGACGGTACAGATGCAAATATCTACGTCAATGGAAGGCTAGCAAAAACAGCTACTTTTGGCACCATTTCAATTGTAAATACGACTGATAGTTTATACATTGGACAAGACCATACTTCACCAACTCCTACCTTTTTTAAAGGAAGAATGGATGAGATTAAAATATGGAATGTGGCTTTAACTGCAGATCAGATTTACTCCAGAATGTATCGCAGAATACTATATGATGAGGTAATAGGTAATAGCTTTTATAATAACTTAGTTGCCTACTGGAAATTTGATAAGTCATCAGGAATACAATTGAGTGATTCTTCTAAAAAAACAAATACAGCCTTTTTAGTTAATTCAGCTAGTAGAGATACCATTACAGCACCTATTTCTTATGGAAACAACGGGCTATATTTTGATGGTGTTAATGATTATGTTAATATCAGCTCAAATAATTTGCAGCTTATTAATCAGTTTACTTTTGAAGCATGGATAAAACCAAGTTCGTTTGGTGATTATGAGCCTGTTTTGGATAGGAAATTGACAATACCAACTGCACCGCCTATTACACAGGGATATTCCTTGTCG
>JABINZ010000020.1 GCA_018698135.1 Bacteroidota bacterium | reverse complement strand
TTACCATTGGCAAAAGCTGGCGTACAATCGGATTTAATACCAATAGCTGGTTCTGAAATCAATTCAAAAGTTCTGGAAGCCTTAAAAATATGCATAATGCCTTTTCGATCGAGCATATAGACTTTTCCTTCGACCAATACTGGTGAGGAATAGAATCCATTGTCAAATTCTTGTTCCCAAAGCAGCTCCCCTGTTTTCGAATCATAACAAACAACAACTCCATAGGCTGTTGGAATAATTACAAAATCTTGATAGGCGATTGGACTGGGAACTTCCGATAGATATTCATTGTCTTCCCAAAGCTTAGCTTGTGTTTTTACATCAATTGCAACCAAAGAAGCGTATTCGTTCATGGCGAAAACGATTCCATTTCCATAAGCAACAGAGGGCCCTACTTCGCCAGACAAGCAGTTTACCTTCCAAAGTTCTTTTCCGGTGATAGCATCATACGAAGCAACAAATGGATCGGAGCTTAAAATAATTTCATATCTATTTCCCGTATTGACAAGAACTGGTGAAGCCCATGATATTTTTACGGGTCTTTCAGTTGTCCAGATCAAATCCCCGCTTTCTCCTGAAAGTGCAATTAGTTTCGAATTTTTTCGCTGGTCATACTGAATTATCAATTTATCCTCATGCATAATTAGTGAAGATGAATGCCCGTAATGATTGACTGGTAAACCAAGGTTTTTTGCCCAGACTTGCTTGCCATCCATATCTACTGCTATGATATCTCCATTTCCAAAAATAGCGTAAATATGTGTTCCATCAGTTGTTGGCGAAGGAGCAGCCAGACCAGTGTCATCAGTTGTTTCAGGAGATTTTGGGGTGCCTTGTATTTTTTCAGCTTTGGCTGTCCAAATTATTTTTCCAGAATTGATGTCTATGCCATAAAGCTCTCGTGTGCTCTCGTTTGCACCAGTTATAAATACTTTATCACCCCAAACAATAGGTGAGCTATACCCATGCAAAGGAATCTTCAATTTCCATTTAATGTTTTGACTTGTTGGACCATCCCATTGGGTAGGAACATTCTTTTGATATGCAATTCCATTTCCTCCTGGGCCTCGGAAAGAAGCAAAATTATTCTTGATTTCAGACCAGCCAGCTGCTTTGTATTTTTTATCTTGAATTTCGATATCAGTTGTAGTAGAATCAACCAAAGTAGAGTCAATGATCTCTTCTTCAACAGCTTTAGTTTCTTGATTCTGAGATTCAATAGTTTCTTCTTCAACTATATTTTTATCTACAAGAGCCGTTTGAGCAAATTTGTTTTCTAACTCAGAATGCGTTAAAAATGCTGCTATCAATGCAGCAACAACTAATGCAATTCCTCCGATTGAAATCCAAAGCCTTGATTTTTTTTGATTTAGGAATATGCTTTCTGGTTTTTGATCAGAAACATAAGGCTCTTTTTTCTTATTCAAACTAATAAATTGCAAGGAGATGATGACCAAGGCAATTCCGATGAGCAATATATAGCCACCAGTTCTTACTTGCCAAGTATTGGTGAAATACGCTTTACGACTCACATAATCAAAAGTTCTAATCTCTTCTCGAAGTGCTTCATCTTCTGGATTTTCATTTAACCGTTCAATAAGGGCATTCAAAGTATTTTGTTCTATCGGATCTACCTTTTGCATTTGCAGGTAGTTGGCAATGAGGAGAGTGCAAATGATGAATGAAAATGCTCCAGCTATATAAGCAATTGAGAGCCAGGGTTGCTGGTTGCTGGTTGCTGGTTTCTCGTTTCTAGTCTCTTGTATCATTGCTTATGCTTTTATAATTTCTCCGTGCAGCTTTGTGTAATAGCTATACCACAGAGGTACACAGAGGTTTGCACAAAGTATCCCAGAGTTTATTATTTTCAAATTCATCATTTCGTTTCCTCTTTTGGCACTGGACAATAATCCATGCAACGTGCACAACTAAAGCAAGTGGCATTATCTGGTTCATAATCGGTTCGATGCTTATTAATTGATAAACCTGCTAATGTTAATGCGATTACCAATCCAATGAATGCCCCTAATATCCATGCTCCAATATAAAATTGATGTAATATATCTGCAGCCTCGATGTACAATTCATCCTCTGATTTCCCCAAACCTTTGTATTCAGTATATTCCAAACTAGGCTCAATACCTTGACTTTCATCAAATGTCAAAACTTCATTTGCCAAATCAACTGTTGGATGAACTTTGGCTAAGTTTTCTGAAAATCGTGATCCTACCCAACCTCCAGCTAATGTCAATAATGGTATCAAAACAATCAAAATAATAAATCTACGGGTAGCTATTTGCCTGTCTTCTCGTTTCTTTTCTACTGTAGGTTCATTGATGGCTCCAAAAGGACATGAGTTCTCACATAATTTACATTGAATACATGTTGAAGGAGTAATTTTCATATGTTTCCATGAAACTCGACTAACCAGATTCAATAAAACTCCATAAGGACAGAAAAAGCGACAATAGGGTCGAGCAATAAAAACGCCTGCAATTAAAAATGCTCCTCCTAAAACAAACATGCTGAATTTTGCATCCAGTCTATATATGCCTATAAAAGGATCGTATCTACAAATTATAAAATCGGTGGCTGTAGCTGCATATAAAATGGCAAATCCTAAATAAAGGAATGGGATTAAACCTAAAGTTGTTTGCAACCACGAACTTAATTTTTGTGGTTTTAGAGCAACAATATCCTGAATGGCTCCTAAAGGACAAACGCCTGCACAAAATGTTCTTCCAAAAAACAAGGTATAGATGAGTGGAATAACAAAAAAGGCAATAACCGTATACGGAATTTTATAATCGGAATTAAAAAGTGCTAGAGCAATATTTTGTACCGAACCAACTGAACATACACAGCCTTCACGAATAAAGCCGAAATATATTATGGAGAAAATACTCATCAGTAAAACACCATTTCTTGATCTTTTCTTGAGTACAAGCCATGTGACTATTGATAAACTAGCAATCAGAATAGCAACATCAAGGAACTCAAAAAACTGGGCTCTGGGTGCTGGTGTTAGGGTAGGAGGTTGTTGATGTCCATATTCAAATTCAGGCTTTGGAAAACGCTGAACTGCTTGTGCAGCTGCATATTCTGCAAATGTTATCAAAGAAATCAATATGCTAATTACTTTGGTTTTCATTAGCCTTTCTCATTTTCATTTTGAACACCCATAAATTTATAAGGCTGGTTTGCAGGAACTCTTTCCCATGCTTCTGCAGGGCAAACACGTGCTATGGCACAAACATTACAGTTATCGCACAAGCCTTGATGAACTTGTAGTTGAAGTGAACCATTTCCGAATGCAACACAACCAGCTACACATTTTCCACAACCAATACAGAGATCTTCATCAATATGATATTCGAAAAATGGATCTTCAATAAATTTTCTTTTTATGGCAGATGTTGGGCAAAGCTGGTTTTCTGCTCCAGTGCTTAGGTGTTTTGTTTCGGGTCTGAAATAGCCCCCACATAAATCGCAATAGCCACACATGGCATACACATGGAAACATTTGACAGCTGATGGTGTTTTGACACATGCAGTTGCGCATCGTCCGCATTGGGTACACTTTTCAGGATCAAGTTGCCAAACCATTTCCTGTTTGCTACTTTTGGTTAGTGCAGTTATTCCAATTGCTCCAATACCAATCCCAACAGTATATCGAAGCCCTTTATTGATAAAGTCTCTACGATTTACTCTTTTATTTTTGGAATCGGTCATTTATTTCTTTTGTTTAGCTGTTTGTTCGTATTTGTAAAGGGCTGCTTCTGGTAAAATACAGTTGTCAATTTTTTTACAATTTCGACAAACAAATTCATAGGAACAATGGGTGTTTTGGTTCTTTTTATTTCGAATGAGAAATACAGAACTCATGGTAGCAAGTCCTGCTAGGAGACCTCCTCTTGTAATGTTATTTATGAATTTTCGTCTGTTCATATCTTTTAGTTACACGAAGATTCGCGAAGAAATCACGAAGCTCCACGAAGAATTATCTAATATATCTCTTAAGTCCTTGTTTTAACATTTTAACATTAAAGTTTATGAGTAAACCAGTTTTCTTCTCAGCAAACTTCATATATGTTAATATTTGTGCTTCATGAACATCTGTTAATGACTCGACTGATTTAATTTCAATAATAAGAGTATTATCAACAAGAATATCAATTCGATATCCTTTATCAAGTTTAATATCTTTATAAACAATTGGAACTGCTTTTTGTCTTATTATTTCTAATCCTACCGTTTCCAATTCATAGGATAAACATTCCTCATAAGCAGACTCAAGGAGTCCAGGTCCTAAATGCCTGTGAACCTCAATGGCTTTTCCAATTACAATATTCGAAAGTTTATCAAACTCCATTTATTATTTTTTTCTTCGTGAATCTTCATTTTCTTCGTGCACCTTCGTGTTCCCTTTTTTTAAACGAAGTTTTCTAGAAGAAACACGAAGTTCTTTTTTAATGTTTGTCATACGCTCTTACTTCTACTTTTTTAGGATCTAACACTATTATTCGATCTTTGGAATCAACTGCTAAATCAATTCCTTTTGTTCCTTCTTCAAAACTTTCGGGTCCTGCAACAAGGCATTTAAAATCTCCTGATGGAAGATGGATTTTTACTCGTTCCAAGCCTTTTTCACTGGTTACAAACGATCCATCGGATAGTAAGGCCATATGTGTTGGATTGCAACATCCACTAAAACCTTCAATGGTCATCGAAGTTCGTTTCCAACTTGAAATCAGCTCTCCATCAAATTCATAAGCTTCAAAAGAATGCCTGCCAGGGTTAACAACCCAAAGTTCACCATCTCGTCCCAGTGCTAAATCGAAAAATGGACTAGGAATCACAAAACCTGGAATTCCTTTTAGACTATCTTTTGCTCCAATTTCATTTAGAAGTTCTCCCATCATATTATAATGGAGCACAATTTTGTTTCCAGCGTCTGCAACAAAAACATCTGTTTCGTTAACAGTAATACTTGTAAAAATAACTTTGTCGTTTGGCGTTTCCCAAATACCATATAAAATGCCCATTGTATCCCAAACTTCAATATGATCGTTCATTGCCAAATACATTTTACCATCTTGACTAATGCTCATGGCTGAAACATCTTTTTTAACATCAATACTTTCTAAAAGGTTGCCATTTGCTTTATAAATTAAAACCTTAGCATTTCCACCAACATAAATTCTATCGTTTTGATCGGTGGCAACTGCAAATAATTTATCCAGTTCAGGTGTTATTGTAAGAACTTCTTTATAACATAGTTGAGAAGAATCAGTTTCTTTCAAATCTCTTAAATCATACGCATATGGGTTCTCCTGATTCTTGTCTTTCTTGAAGAAGTCTTTGGTCATAAAGAAAATAGCTGCTAAGATGACCAGAACGGAGAATAATATTAATAAACGCTGTTTCATAGGATTGAAGTTTTAAGATTGTATAGTTGCCCATTCACGCCCCCTAATTCCCGAAAGGGGAACTCCCAATTACTTAATATTTCAATTTTACAATTTCTCAATTTTCTAATTTAATGTTCAAACATACCATCGATTTAGAATCTCGTAGTAAGAGATAACCATCTGCAAAAGCGAGAGGTCCCCAAGCATCGTGCCCTTCAAGAATTTTAGCTCTATCTAAAAGAGTAAATCCTTTGGTAGATAATTTGGCTATTAAAAGAGTTCCATCATCATTCAAAATAAAAAATTTTCCATCAGCAATGGCATATGGACCAAGTCCAAAACGTTCGGTTTTGCCACTTGCCCATTTTATTGTTTGACAATCATCTTGATTATAACACACAAATTGGTTTCGGTTCTGGCCTGCATCTTTTGGCAAAACTCCAAAAACATGATCCTGATAAAAAATAGGAGTTTGCTGTTCTGAAGCCAATCCATCCTTTGGTTTAAAATGTTGTATTATTTTGATTTCATTTATTTTAGTTACCTCAAATAACATTGATCCTGCACCATATCCAGCAGTAATAAATATACGATTGTTATCCAGTAGGATTGGGGAAGGAGCAACAACAGAAGGAGCAAATTCCTTGGTTTTCCATTGTGTTTTACCCAAACTTTCTTCTTCAGCTGAAATACCAACTATTCCACCTACAGCTGCATAAACAAACATCTTTTTTCCATGAATTGTCATGGTCATAATGGAAGAATGTGACATTTGCCAATTGTCAGGATTCTCAGTTTTCCAGATTATTTCACCTGTTTCGCATGAAACTCCAATCATTAAGTTTTTGCCTCCTGGAGCAAGAATGGCAACATCATTTTCGATAAGTGGACATTGACCTGTGTACCAATAAGGAATTTCTGTTTCGTAATCTTTGACCAAATCAATTCCCCATAAAAAATCGCCATTTTGTGAGTTTGAACACATAACATGACCCCGAGGACCAATGGTTACAACATATTTGTCGGTAACTGCTGGGATTGTTCGTGACATTCCATGATTTCGCTTTACATGCACATTATAGGAACGCTTCCAGAGCTCTTGGCCGGTTTCCAAACCAAAACATCTTAGTTCATCTTGTTTGGTTTCTTCATTGTAATCCAGAATGTAGACTTTTCCATTGTATATGGCAGGAGCAGCATGACCTTCACCTAAATCTACTTTCCATAGAATTTCAGGCTTGCCTTCAAAACTATTAATGAGTTTAATATTTTCAGTATTGATGTTGTCTCTGTTTGGACCTCTGAATGCATCCCACCTGCCTGTTAATTTGCTTTCCTCTTGAGCAAATTCAACAAACTCTTTTCCTATTTCAATATTTTCATTGATAAGAGAATCGAGATTAATCCTCTCATCCATTCCCGGATCGCTTTTAACTATATTTTTTGATGGATTGTACATGAACCAAAATGCCAATGCACCTATTCCAAGTAGGCTAAGTATTAGAATTATATAGGTTCTTAGTTGCATAGTTTTGGTTGCTAGTTACTCATTTTTGGTTTCTCGTTTACTAGGACACGGGCAACCAACGGCAAGCAACTAGAAGCTATTTTTTATATCATACACCATCAAAGCATCTTCATGTCTTACATAAAGAACACCATCCTTAATGACTAAATGTGACCAATGTGGTCCACTGCCTAAAGGTACTTCAAATGAACTTATTATTTTAAATTCTTTTGGATCAGCTTTAACCAATGCAATGTTTCCTGTTTTTTCTTCATAACAATACAACATGCCTTCGGCTGAAATAATAGATACTTTGCTAAACCATTCTTGATCATACATGACCTTGCCAGTTTTCCAATCTAAACAAAGCCAGTTTCCATTTTTATTTCCCTTCCAGTTAGCTCCATAAATGTAGTCTCCAATTCGAACAACTCCACCATGATGCACATCCAAATTTTCATCAGACCAGGCAAGTTTTACAAATTTTCCATTTTTTGCAATTTCAAGCATAACTCCTTTATGGTCGTATCCAGCAGTTATGTAAATAAATCCATCGTGGTAAACAGGACTCACAGCTTGAATATTCCATCCTTTTGCATTTGAGAATGATCCAAAGTCAAATTTCCAGAGAATTTCACCATTTTCAGGGTTAAATGCAAATGCATAATTTTCGGTTACATTAGCTATTTGATACTTATCATTGTGTTTATACAAGATTGGCGATACATAAGCAGGCTTATCTTTAAGACTTTCTGATTTCCAAATTAATTCACCTGTCAGCTTATCTAATGCAATTGTTGTAGTTAGGTCACCACCGGGAGTATAAAAGACTTTGTTATCTAAAACAATTAAGGATTCAGAAATTCCCCATTTGCCATATGTGCCTTTATATAATTCAGAAGCTTTTACCTGCCAAATAAAGGATCCATCAATTGCATTGATACATGCTAAATCACCCATTCCACTTGATACATATAATCTGTTTCCATCAACAGTAGGAGTACAACGGCTATGGTCAAAAGTAGCATCCCATGCTCTTCCATAAACTGCTTCCCACAATAAATTTCCATAGAGATCATATGCTAAAACAACATCAGAATTTTCTACTATACCCGTGAAATAAATCATTTTATTGGCTACTGCTACTGAAGAATAGCCTTTAGGTAAGTTTTCTGCAGACCAAAGCATTGTTGGTCCATTGTCAGGCCATTCTGTTAAAAGGTTTATCTCATTATAAACTCCAGTTCGATTTGGACCTCTCCATTCGCTGAAGTCTTGAGCCTGAATTGTAAGTGTCAGGATAGAAATGAATATGATTAATAAGTGTTTCATATTGTCAATTTTGAATTAAGAATAATAGAACATTTGAACAATCGAATTTTGAACAGACTATTTTGCTGCGATATCATAAACCATTAAATAGCTGCCATGTCGAACATATAACTTTTTATTATGAATGACTAAATGTGACCAATGCCATTTTTCTCCAAAAGGAACTTCAAATTTGCTAATGATATTGAATTTGTCTTCTTGCACTTCTACAAGGGCTATTTCACCTGATTCTGAATACCAATACATTAAACCATCAGCATAAATAACATTTCCTTTTTTGCTGATTTCAGTCGAATTGAATAGCTCTTTTCCAGATTCCCAGTCGATACATGACCAGTTTTTATTGGCATCACCAGCACCACAAATTCTACCCTCTGTAAAAATAAATCCTCCAAGCTTGCTGTCAAGAGTTGTATTCCTCCATACTTCTTTTATGAAATCACCATTTGGAGCTAGTTCTATTTTTACTCCTCCAGCAGCTGTTCCTGTTACACAGTAGAGATAACCTTCATGATAAAATGGTGTATTGGCATGTGTAACGTATTTGTTCAGGAATTCATGTTTCCATATTAATTCACCATTTATAGGATTGATACATAAAATGTGTTTTTCTGTATGAGTAACAAATATTTTAGCTTCAGGAAGTTGGATGAGTGCAGGAGAACAATAAGCACTTTTCTCTCCAGTTCCTGTGCATTTCCATAGAATAATACCTGTATCCTTATGTAAGGCAATAACGCTTGCATCCAGAGCCCCAATGGTTACAAATACCTTATCTTCATCGACTACCAAATTTTCAGTAATACCGAATTTGATATTTTGTGCTCCAAACTTTTCAATCAGGTCTTCTTGCCAAAGTATATCGCCAGTGTTGCCATCAAAACAATAGATTACTCCATAACCACTTAATTGATAAACTTTTCCTTCATAAATTGTTGGTGTTGACCTTACACCATCCCAGTTTTCAAGCCATTCTTTTCCATAAACAGTTTTCCAGATTTCTTTTCCGGAATGATCAAAAGCAATGATAAAACCATCTGTTTCGTTTGTTCCTGCAGTATATACTATTTCTTCCGTGACAGCTGCAGATGCATGTCCGGCTCCAAGTAAATCGTACTGCCATAATAATTCAGGTCCATTCTCAGGCCATTGTTTTAGCAAACCAGATTCATTGTAAATTCCATCTCTGTTATCTCCTCTCCACTGGGCGTTGGATTGTGCCGATAGCTGTATTGTTAGTAAAATAGCTAATAATGTAAATGTTGTTTTAAACATATTATTGTTTTATGGGTATTTAATTGATTGATTTCTTATACTTATAACCTACAAGTTTATCGAAAAAAAGCAGATATTCAAAGTATTGAATGTGATACTATGAAATTCATAGTTGTTCTAATTAGTCTTAAGAAATGGGATGGAATTTTAATAAGAAAAGAATTGTAATAACTCAGTTTGTTATCTGATTCGCAGGCGTTTTCTTATTCACTGAATTGTACTGTTTATTTTTAAAAAAAATGGACAATTATCAATTGTCTGATATAGAAGTTGTTCAAAGTCGAATGTTGATAAAACACCAATGATACCAAAATAAAGATTAATATCATTGGTGTAAAAAAATATATGTTAAGTAAAGGTATAATAAAAAAGAGATCTGTCCAAGACTGAACTTTGGAAATTCACAGGACAATTGCCGAGTAAATTGTTGTCAAGTAGTAGAAGCTATATTATTTAGGTTAAAAACCGGATGTCAGTGGAGAGAGTTGCCCATGAAACAATTTTTTAGGAAAAAATATAAATGGAACAGTGTTTACTATCATTATCAAAAATGGTGTAAGAATGGAAGTTGGGATGCTGTTTGGCAAATGGTATTAAACAAATACAAGCATTTATTAGACATGTCAAGTATTCAACTGGATGGCACTCACACCCCAGCAAAGCGAGGAGGAGAAGCCGTAGGTTACCAAGGGAGAAAGAAAAGCAAGACGAGCAACATGTTGATCATAACAGATAGCTGCGGCATTCCTTTGGCATGTAGCGACCCTATTTCAGGTAATCATAACGATGCATTTGAATTAGAAAAAACCGTAGCCAGAATGGTAGAGGATATCCAAAAAGCAGACATAAGAACAGAAGGGCTGTTTTTAAATGCGGATTCAGGCTTTGACACAGAAGGCTTTCGCAGTTATTGTGGTGAAAACGAAATTGTTGGAAACATTGACCATAATAAAAGAAACAACAGCGAAAGAGATTACCTTTTTGATGACTTATTATACAAAAGTAGGTTTGTTATAGAAAGGACAAATGCTTGGTTGGATGCTTACAAGGCAATTCTGGTACGTTTTGAAACAAACAAAACTCATTGGAAAGCATTGCATCTATTGGCTTTTACAGTAATTTTATTGCGTCAACTTTGAACAACTTC
>JABINZ010000019.1 GCA_018698135.1 Bacteroidota bacterium | reverse complement strand
TTGTCAATAAATTCTTTGCTTAGCCCAATATCAACAACTTCCCAATTCTTAACATATTGATGATTATCAGCTAGAAAAAAGCAAAGTTTAGGTGTTTGCAGACTAATTGTATAATCGGCTTGAACGATTGATGAATCCGAATTAATCCCATCACAAAATAAGCCTGATGGAATATCGAGTGCAATAATTTTAGCATCTGATCGATTTATTTTTTCAATAATGGATTTGGAAAATCCTTTGATAGGTCTACTCAGTCCTGTTCCCCACATGGCATCAATCACAACATCATTATTCTCAATTTGTGGGAATTTTGCATTCTCATCCAAATGAATAATTCTGGTTGTTTTCGTATTTTTTAATCTATCATAATTGCAAACAAAATCTTCAGATGCCTGATTGGAGTACTCAATAATATAGGAAGTCACTTTATAGTTCTGATTCATGAGCAAGCGTGCTGCAACAAGTCCATCGCCACCATTGTTTCCTTTGCCACAAAAAATATGTATTTCTCCCTGAATGAGTACTTTTTTCAATAGCCTTTTTACAAACTGAGAAGCTGCTCTTTCCATTAAATCGATAGAAGCAATCGGTTCATTTTTAATGGTGAAAGCATCTGTCTCACGGATTTGTTTTTGATTTAAGATCTTCATATTGCTTAATAATAAGATAATCAAAGATTATTAGCTGGCTAAAGTTATTCTATTTTCATAAAAAGGAAAAACGAATTACGATAAGAAATAACTAATTTTATCCTTTAGTAAAACATGGTCGATTTGATTTTAAATCAACATTATGAACCTTTATTTAGTTATCATTTTTGGAAGCCTTTTATTTTCAGCTTTTTTTAGCGGAATTGAAATCGCCTATTATCAGGCAAATCGACTCAAAATTGAACTCGACAAAAACAAAGGATATACTTCTGCCCGTATACTTTCAAACTTTATTTCACATCCAACTCGATTTATTACCAATACCTTGGTTGGAAACAATATTGCTTTGGTAATTTATGGCTTGGTTTTCACCAGATTGTTAAATTTAATGTATCCAGGAGGTGTTTTTGGGATACATAGTTCATTCTTTTCATTTTTGGTACTCACTGTTATTTCTGGTTTAATTGTTTTAATTTTTGCTGAATTTATACCCAAAGCTTTATTTATTATCAACCCTAACAGAGTATTGAAGATTATTATTATTCCTTTTCAAGTTGTTTATTATGTGTTGTTCCCCATTAATATTTTAGTGTCTTCTGTTTCGTCTTTACTGCTTCAATTAGCTGGTATAAAAGTAAATGAAAGGCGGCCAGCATTCGATTATCACGATTTATTCTACATCGTTAATAAGGAGGATGATAATCCAGAATATGAGGCTGAAGTAGATTTAGATACACAGATTCTGAAAAATGCTATTGAGCTGCCGAAAATTAAAGTGAGAGAATGCATGGTTCCTCGACCTGAAATTGTTGCCATAGATATTGAGGATAGTTTGGACATATTAAAGGCCAAATTCATTGAGACAGGGCATTCTAAAATACTGGTGTTTAAAGAAACAATAGATCAAATAATAGGTTATGTTCATTTAGTTGATTTTTTAGATAGACCCGAGACAATAAAAAAACTAATTCGGCCTGTTTTTATTATTGCTGAATCAATGCCTGCCAATGAACTTTTAAAAGAATTTACTTCTTCCAATAAAAGCATCGGGCTGGTTGTTGATGAGTATGGTGGCACCGCAGGAATTGTTTCTATTGAGGATGTGTTGGAAGAAATATTTGGCGAGATTGAAGATGAATTTGATAGTGATGCTTTGAAAGAAGAGAAATTGAGTGATTCTGAGTATATCTTTAGTACACGACTTGAGATTGACTATTTGAATGACAAATATGGATTTGACCTTCCTGAGGGAGAATTTGAAACGATTAGTGGATTAATATTAGAAATTCACCAAAGCATCCCACATAAAAACCACACAGTAAAAATTGATCGATTTTCATTTAAAATATTAGCAGCTACTGAAAGTAGAATTGACGAAGTGCTTATGAAAATAGTACCGACTTCTGAATATTGATTTAGAAATCAAACGTTATTTTGCTGAAATAAACACAACAGCATTTTTTCCAAATAATACCTCAGGCGAATTGATGATTTCAGGAGCCTGATAAATATGGTTATTGACTTTATCTGAAGCAGCACCCGATATAAGTACAGCAACCTGATCCTGCAATTTAATTATCTGACCGTCCTTCGTTTTCACAATTTCTCCGTTACTCAGCCATCTTCTTAATTTAATCTGAGGCCATGTTCTATAAGGTTCAATATTTCCCAATAAATTTTCTGCAAATCGTAAACCTGCGGTATGCCATAGCGACATTTCTAATTCGTTAGATTCTTTCAGAATTACCTGCATTTCTTTAGTGGAAAGCCAAAGAGCTGTAACCGGAGTATCCGCAATAACGGTAGCAGTTCGTGGAACTCCTGCCAATACCGACATTTCGCCAATAACACCTCCGGAACCTTGTAAATCAACAGTTGTTTCTCCAACCACTACCTTAACGGCTCCTCGAGCAATAATTACCATTCCACTTTCACCACTATCACCTTGAGATATTAATGAATAACCAAGTGGATGATTTTTTTCTATGGCGATGGCTTTTACTTTCTGAATAATAGAGTCATCGACCTGCTTGAGCCAAGGTAATTGTTCAAGTATTTCAATGGGTTCGGGCATTTTAATGATAAGTGGAGCCTCCATCAGTTTTTTCATTCTTAGCTCCATATCAACGATTAGTCCGGCTGCTTCAGAATCTTCAAGCTTGCCTTCTTTCTGTAATTTTTTGATGGAACTTTTTTCATAATTCAAAACTGATCGGGCAGCTTGTCGGGTTTCGATAGCCTTCGTTATTTCAGGATAGGCTTGGTGTGTTTCTTTTAAATATGTTAAACCTTTTATCCTGTTAGAGTTAATTTCATCTTTAATCGTGGTGGCAATTCGCTCTTCTTCATCATCAGTTACATCATCCTGATTAAAATCGAAGTCCATAATGGAAGCTAATTTTGCAATTTCTTCTTGTGAAATTACAAATCCTCTGGCAGTATCATAATTTACTGCCAGTCGATCAAGCAATGATTTTCGGGCAATAGCGCCAATAATTGGTGCAGATTGTAATTTGCTTAATAATTTAGGTGCTCTCCACAAGTTTGCCAGATAATCTCGTTCATTTAAAGGAATTGTTCCTTCCTTGTCAATTACTTCTTTAATGTTATCTGTGAGTTTTGTATAAGCAAGTGGGGCTAATAATCCTTCTTTAAACTGATTCCAGTAGCTGCTTTTTTCTTTTTCTAATATTCTTCTTCGTGCTTCTGAAAATGGATCCATTTTGGCAATATCGTCTGCTGATAATGTTGGAATGTTGTGTTTAGGAAGATATTCTCTAACCTGATTCCAATCAGCTCCATTCATGAATCGATCTTTTCTAAGAAGCTCAATTTCATTATCCAAACTCTTATCGACAGACCGAAAAACATTGGAAAACATCATCACTTTTACAGGAGGAATATCTGTCAAACCCAATGCTCTAACAACGAATTTAATGGTAGTGGCATTAATTAATAATGTTAAGGCAACAATTCCTGCTAAGTAAAACAAAAATTGGTCGGCAACTAATTGCAATTCAGGACTCAGATTATCAACTTTTGCAATTTCACCAACAAAAATAAGAGCCAAGGCCAAACCAACAGCACCACGTAATCCTCCATACCAAGCAACAATGGCGTCTTTTTTAGGGAGACCGTAGCCAACTTTTTGCATTAGTGGGTAAAATACAGCTATTACTATAGCTCGAATAATATGGATACCTACATATAATATAATCAAAGCTAAAAAGTCATTGAAGCTAAATCGGGTACGTTCGGCTATGACAACACCAACGATTACAAATATTAATGTATTGGCAATAAAGGCGGCTAATTCCCAAAATTCATGCAGAAAGTGTTGTACTTCTGCGCTGATACGCGTTCGACCAGCACTTGCCATGGCTAAACCTAAAGCAACCAAACCTAATACACCAGAAACATGGAAGAAATGCTCAGCTACATAAAAGGTTAGATAAGCGGCAACTACAATCAAGGTTATTTCGATCATGGCATCATTAAATACCCTGCGAACCCAAATAAGAGTGATTCCTCCAATCAGTAATCCCATGATTATACCACCCAGAGCAACTCTGAAAAATTCGTATAAAACACTATTTCCACCACCATGAACATGCAGTTCAAATGGTAAAATGGCCATGAAAACGAAAAACAAAACAATGGCTGTTCCATCATTCAAAAGAGATTCTCCTTCAATAAGAGTTCCCAGTTTTTTGCTAGCACCCAATTCTTTTAATAGGGCAACTACTGCAACAGGGTCGGTTGCACTTACAACTACACCAAACAGAAAGGCCAGTTTCCATCCCCAATCCTTGAATCCTATGTCGATAGCACTGAGGCCTTTGACCATACCACCTGTTAGAAAAAGTGCCAATAAAATCCCAGGGATTGCTAAAATTGCAGCATTACCAACTGTTTTCTTAAAAGTATGTACATCCATAGCAAAAGCTGCTTCGAAAATCAATATGGGCAGAAAAATAAATAAAATTACGTGTGGATCAATCGTTCCTGCCCAATGCAATGCATTATTAAGAGTGTGCCAGAAATGACCATGTAAATTTTCAAAAACATCAAATCTGACCAGCAAACCCAAGCCAATTCCAAATATCATCAACAGTACAGTATAAGGTAAAGGCGTTTTTTTTAAGAAATGACGAGTTGCGGTTCCAATAACCAAGGCGATGATGATGAAAAATAATGGTTCCATATTCCTTTATTTTATTATTTATTTTGTGTTTTGAGTGAGCATGTAAAGTTGTGAATTGTTTTTTTAATCGCTCTTTTTAATCTGATGAAATTTAATAAGAATTTTTAATATCAGAAAATAACTGAATCATTAAAGTCCTTATGTAACTTTGAGAGAGTCAAAGTACCTTAAATCATGAAAGGAGTATTGTATTTAATTCCAAACCGATTGTCTGATGAAGAAGTAAATCAGTTTATGCCTGTTTATAATAGTAGTATTTTGCATAAACTGAAATATTTTATAGTCGAAAATTTAAAGCCTGCCCGTGCGCTGCTAAAATCGGCTGGAGTTTCAACCCCTTTTCAAGGAATCAATTTTTTTGAATTGAACAAAAGAA
>JABINZ010000018.1 GCA_018698135.1 Bacteroidota bacterium | reverse complement strand
TCACTGGATAGAGTAAGTAAGTCAGGAGCAAAATTTGACCCTGAAAAAGCAAAATGGTTCAATCATCACTATATGCAATTGCAAGATATTGATGAATTAAGTCTTGAATTCAATGATTTGTTGAATGAAAAAGAAATTATTGTAGATATTTCATTTGTACAAAGAATAGTTGAATTGGTTCGGGAACGAGCAACCTTTGTTGCTGACATATGGGAGCAATCCTGGTTCTTCTTTGTTGCACCTGAGGAATATGATGGAAAAATTGTTAAGAAACGTTGGAAAGAAAACAGCCCGGAAATATTAAAGGAAGTAATTGATTTGCTAGGCCAAATAGATGATTTTACATCAAAAAAAATAGAGGATAGAGTGAAATCTTATTTGGAAGAAAAAGAGTTGGGTTTTGGAGCAGTTATGAATGTTTTCCGTCTGTGTCTGGTAGGCTCAGGTATGGGACCGCATTTATTTGATATTGCTGAAATCTTGGGAAAACAAGAAACGATTAATAGAATTGAAAAAGGAATTCAAATGATTCCATAAGGCTGCTCAGAAAGTATTGCAGATTGTTAACAAGCCTCAATTATGCACAACAATGAATAGGGATAAAACCTTATTCGTATCGACAAATATATGAAGTGTCTTCCTTAACTTTAACTTTGAATTTTGCATTTGCCTGAACTTTAAATGTTTCAGACTTATAATAGACTTTCCAATCTTCTTTTTTGGGTAGCAGAACTTCCATTTTTCCAGAAGTAACTGTCATATATTCTATAGAGCTTGTTCCGAATTCATATTCACCTGCGGCCATAACACCAGCAGTAGTAGGTCCTTCATTATTTTCAAAAGCAATGGATTTCACTTTGCCATCAAAGTAATCGTTTGTTTTAAACATGATTTTTAACTGTTTTGTTAAATACAAACTTTAAATAAAAATTGAAATTACCATTGGAAAACTGAAATAATTATTCCAACTGCATTAAAACTTATTTCTGCGCGGTAGATGATTTAAATTTATCATTTCTTTTGTGCTGAATAAATGCAATAACAGCAATTATGAAAATAATTCCGACCGTATAATAAACAAATGTTGGAACAGGAACGGGATCACCAGCTGCGTATGAATGCATTCCTGAAAGGTAATAGTTTACACCAAAATAGGTCATTAATACAGATCCATAACCAACCAATGCTGCCAGATTAAATGCATAGAAGCCTCTAAATCCAGGGATGAAGCGCATGTGTAAAATAAAAGAATATACTAGAACAGTAACCAGCGCCCAGGTCTCTTTTGGATCCCAGCCCCAATATCTGCCCCAAGATTCGTTTGCCCAAACACCTCCTAAAAATGTTCCTATTGTGAGCAGAAAAAGCCCGAAAACTAAAGTGGATTCTGCTATGTAAGAAAACTCTTGTATTTTGATAGTTAGGTTTGATGAGTTCTTTCGTGTTCTTAATATCATTAGCAATAAATTGAAAAATGCTAAAATGGCTCCAAGTCCAAGAAAACCATAGCTAGAAGTAATAATTGCAACATGAATTATTAACCAATACGATTTTAGGACAGGAACTAGGTTTGTAATTTCAGGATCCAACCAATTTAAATGTGCTACGGATAGAATTAATGCAGACAATAAGGCTGTTGCTGTGAGTGTAATAGACGACCTTTTGAAAAACAGTATCCCTGAAAGACTACTAGCCCATGCAATAAATACCATCGATTCATAGGCATTACTCCAAGGTGCATGGCCGGAAATATACCACCGAACTCCTAATCCAATTGAGTGGAATACAAAGCCAAGAATAATAAACCACGATGCGATATTAATTACTTTATTCAGTTTGATTCGTGTAAGTATGCTTATAAAGTGAAGAATTAAAAGTATCAAACCAATCAAACCATAATAGGAGGTAAGTCGATTAAAAATGTTAATATTATTGTATTTGATTTCTAATTTTATTTTTGTTTCTGATGGCAAAATATCGCCTCCTCTAACATCTTGATAAGCTTTTATTGCTTTTACTATCTGATTTGCTTCATCCCAGTTTCCAGATTCACTGGCCGTATGAACACTTTCAATGTATAATGAAAATATACTGCTAACAAAAATAGAATCTTCTCCAGTTATTGTTTTCCAAGCTTCAACAGGTGAAAGCCATTTGTAAGTAGCATCGTTTTGCTTTGGGAATACAGTTAGGTATGTGCCCATATAGATGAAATAGCTTATGTTTACTCGCTCGTCAACAGCCAATATATCTTTTTCAAATTTTCCTCGATTGGCAGATTCTGTTGCATTGGCTTCATCTACATATTGTCTGAGTTTGTATCCATTTTCTTTATCAACAATTTGGTTGAATGAAGCATATTTTCCACTGATGCCAATTATTTTCTTGACTTCTGGATGAGAAACTTTAATCATTGGGACATCTTTCCAATAGTATGAGTTGACAAGCATGCCTAAAAAAACCTGATCGGCAGTTAATCCATTGAACTCGGTCTTCCTACTAATTTTCCTTAGTATTTCAGAGGATTTTGTACTTATTGGCTCCAATCGACCACTTCTGTCCTGAATAAGTATCTCGCCAAAATAAGCAGCATGATCTACATCGATATTAAGTTGTTCAGGAGCTTGTGCATTAAGTTGAATGCTTGATGCAAATAAAAGAATGAAAAGTAATGTAATAGCAGCACTTGTTTTCTTTATTTTTTCTTTAACAAAAGTTGAGGCTTTAGTCAGGAAACGAAAACGACTGCTTCGGGTAAATAAGGTGAAAATCATACCAATAGCCATCATCAAATAGCCAATATATGTTATCATTGTGCCCCAAAAATCATGGTTGACACTTAGAATCGTTCCTTTTTCATCTGGATCGAAATTAGATTGAAAAAAACGATAACCTCCATAGTTCAAGATGTTGTTCATGAATATACGATAAGGCTTCTCGATGTTATTTTCAATATCAATAAGGGTGACTTCGCTGGCAAAAGATGAAGGACTATTTGATCCAGGGTAGCGGTCTAACTGAAAGTCATTTAAATGGAGGGAGAAAGGAAGTGTAATTAGTTTTGATCCATAGGATAAACTCAAACTAATGTTCTCAAACTCCACATTGGCCATAGACCCAAGTTGGTTTTCCTTGCCCAGTAAAACTACTTCCTGTAATTGATCACCTACACTAACATTAATAACTAAAGCATCGTTTAGGTTTTCGTGGCCTTTGCCTGCTTCAGAATAAGCTATTTTAGCAGATTTCGAAACATTGCTTATAACAAATTGAATTTGTCCAATTGTGTATAATGCTTGTTGTTGGATTTCAGAAAAACTATGTGATTCAATTAAGCCACTGTCTTTTTGTAGCATTTTAAAATAGGCAACCTCCATCGGAGATTTAATAAATAGCCCGCTGTCAGTATTTGTAAGTATTACTGCCTGCGTAAGTGAAGTGTCGTTAAGGGTAAACATCATTCCATTGAATTGCTTAACCTCCATGTCCATTATTGAAATATCATGACGTGATTTACCATCAAAAACAGCAAGAGAAATCATTTCAACCCCACCTTCTTCTTCAACAATTTTTTCTTCTGCATTGCGATAAAAATCTTTGTATTTAATATCTATTTTTTGATCATTGACTTTCATTTTCATACTAAAATCATTTGAT
>JABINZ010000017.1 GCA_018698135.1 Bacteroidota bacterium | reverse complement strand
GCTAAAAAGTCAAGGTTATTCACCACACTATCTCTGTTTGCATCGCCCGGGTAAACCGGATCAGGATCGTGCTTGAAAATAATACGCTCAACTTTTGTAAGGACGGAACTATTTCCATATACATCATAAGATACAAAATGGAGTGTGTCGTTTTCAAGTGAATTGTTGTTTACAGATCCAGTTATAATCGTGGTATCAATTCCAATACAAGTATCAAAAGCAACAAAACCAGAATCTGAATAAATATCCAATAAATTAAGCTGAACAGAATTATTGCCAATCAATTCTAATTCTGGAGGAAATTTATCAGGTGTTACAATGATAATACGTTCTTTTTGCTCAGCTTGATTACCGTATTTATCGGCCACATTGAACCTCATCCAATAGGTTCCTGTGTCACGGGTATTTAGATTGCTACTGATTTTAATGCTATCAGTTATATTCCCTTCTGCTAAATCATATGCCATTACATTGGTGTCGATATAATTGTAATAACATTGTTCAATGTATATAGTATCATGCCCAAACATGCTGATAACAGGAGCTGTGGTATCTTGCTGCACATGTATATAGCAGCTTCGATAAAGTGTATCTGTTATACTGGCTTGTATGGCCACAAGCTGGACATTGTAGCATCCTGTGTCATTGAAATAAACTCTTGGATTCCGGGAATTCGGATAGCCTGAAACAACGGTAAATGAAGAGGGGGTAATTTCCCACTTTACTGCCGTAGTGTAACATTTTGAAAAATCGAACAAGCTAACAACACCAAGAATTTCAACCGGATTATAATCATCGGCATAAAAATCGGCCTTCAGATTAATGACTTCAATTGTTTTAGTGAAAGTATCTATGTAATTGCAGTTCTGGGTAACTAAGGAAATCGTATCCGTTTTTGCTATCAAGGGAGTAAATAGAACATCCTTTTTATTGGACATAAATTGATTATTCCGAAACCAGCTAAATCTGGTTGTTCCTGATAATGAGGATGAATTTGTTACCAGAACATAATTACCTCTGCAAGCAGTATCGGGAATATCTAATGCAAAAGCCGAGTGCTGATAAGCATATCTTGATTCATCAGCTCCTAAAGAAGTATGTAACAAACAACGACTGTCTCCATCAACATCCTCCATTAATCCAATATTAATTCCAGCCAGCGATACATAATTGCTATCTAAATGTAAATTGCTTTCTGAAATGAAATGAGGATCTTTATTTGTCTGATAATTTGAAATAGAATAGCCTTTATTTGTGTAACTAAAAAATTGGCTGAATGTATAATCTAATCCATCAAGCTTAAATTTTTTGGAATTTAATCCATAAAAAAACGCATTGTGGTTAAAAGTAATACCACTATTGGTGTTTTTATAGCGAATTAAAAACGGATCTCCGTCTCCATAAAAAATATTGTTTACGAATTTTATATCTTCAACTCCACTATAAAAATATAGAAGATAGGTATTGGAAAGGGTTGTTTTATTTGAACTTATAGAGTTGTGGTAAATGTTTATCTTTTCGCTATCATAAAATAGTATGCCTACCGACAGGGTATTGCCATTTCCACCATTAACATGAACTAAATTATTAATAATATTACTTGTGTCGTTACCAAATCGATTTTCATCTGTAATTTGAAAACCTAAGCTAACATTTTTAATTTTGTTATTTGTAATAACAGATCGATTGCAACCATATAAATATACAGCAATCATTTTTAAAGCAGAATCACCAACAAACAAGACCGTTGCATGGTAAATGTGGATAAAAACGAGTTAAAAACGAATTCAAGAGCCTGTTAATCAGCGCAATAGACTGTATATTTGTAGCATGAAATTACAAAAAGCACCATCATTAGCAGACAGCATTTGCGATTTACGCACAAGAAAGATAAAATCAACATTCTTTAGTCAAATAGACAGACTTATTGATTGGAAAGAAATAAGTCAATTAATAGATAAGGATTATTCAAAAGGTAAAAGTGCCACAGGCACCCCATCTTATGATGGTCTCTTGTTATTTAAGATGTGTTTACTTCAAACATGGTATGGATTGAGTGATTATGAAGTAGAAGACAGGATAAATGATAGTTTATCATTTAGCTATTTCTGTGAACTCCCCATAGAACAAACAGCCCCAGACCATAGTACATTGAGCCGTTTTAGAACAGCCTTAACAAAAACAGGAACATTTGAAATATTGTTTAAATCTATAAATGAACAAGTAGAGAAGCATAATATCATAGTTAAGAAAGGTGCAATTGTAGATGCAAGTGTAATAGATACACCATTACGTCCTAAAGGAAAAACAAAGCATAAGGTAACAGAAGATCGCTCGGATAAACCAGTCAATG
>JABINZ010000016.1 GCA_018698135.1 Bacteroidota bacterium | reverse complement strand
GCAAAAGAAGATGCCGACCGAATTTCGAAAGAAACAGGAGCAACTTTCAAAGAAGATGCAAGAGGAAGAGGTTGGCGGAAAGTTGTTGCTTCACCAAAACCTCGCATGATCAATAATGTGAAATCGATAGAAAGACTGGCACGTGATGGTCAGATTGTAATTGCCGTTGGAGGTGGAGGAATCCCTGTTTATCATGCCAAGGAAAACAAACTTCAAGGTATTGATGCTGTTATTGACAAAGACCTTGCTTCGGCTTTATTAGCTTCACAAATAGGAGCTTATAAATTGTTTATATTAACTGATGTTCCCAAGGTTTGTATCAATTACAATACGCCAGAAGAAAAAGCAATTGACAAAATGAGCATAACTGAAGCTCAAAAATATTTGGATGAAGGCCAGTTTGCAGAAGGAAGTATGGCTCCTAAAATTCGGGCTGCAATCCGTTTTGTAAAAAGTACCGGACGCGATGCCATAATTACCGAAACCATGCGATTGGGAATTGATGATGGAGGAACACGTGTCACTATTGTATAGGCTGAGAAAAAAAAATGATATTTGTATTTTGAACTTTGTAATTTAAATAAAACATGGGCTATAACTTAAGAAACAGAAACTTTTTAAAGTTGTTGGATTTTACTCCAAAAGAAATGAAATTTTTATTGGATCTGTCAATGGATCTGAAAAAGGCAAAATATGCTGGTATTGAACAGCAAATGCTAAAAGGTAAAAACATTGCCTTGATATTTGAAAAAGCATCAACACGCACACGTTGTGCATTTGAAGCAGCTGCTTACGACCAAGGTGCTCATTGTACCTATCTGGGTCCTTCAGGTTCACAAATCGGTCAGAAAGAGTCGATGAAAGATACAGCTAGAGTATTGGGTCGGATGTATGATGGAATAGAATACCGTGGTTTTGGACAGGATATCGTTGAAGAATTAGGTAAATATGCAGGTGTACCAGTTTGGAATGGTTTAACAACTGAATATCATCCAACTCAAATTTTAGCGGATTTCCTTACCATGCTTGAGCATTCTGACAAAGCATTGCATCAAATGAAATTTGCTTTTATGGGCGATGCAAAAAACAATGTTGGAAATTCATTAATGGTTGGTGCAGCCCTTATGGGAATGGATTTCAGAGCTGTGGCTCCGGCAAGTTGCCAGCCTGATGAAGAATTAGTTGCAAAATGCAAAGAAATTGCAAAAGAAACAGGTGCTAAAATAACCATCACAGATAATGTTGAAACAGGAGTGAAAGGTTGTGACTTCCTTTATACTGATGTATGGGTAAGCATGGGTGAAGCTGATAGCGTTTGGGAAGATAGAATAAAATTACTTTTGCCTTATCAGATTAACAAAAAAGCGATGGAACTAACAGCAAATCCAGCTTGTAAGTTTTTACATTGTTTACCAGCTTTCCATAATCGTGAAACAAAAGTTGGAGAAGAAATATTCCAGAAATTTGGATTAGACGGACTTGAAGTTACTGAGGAAGTATTTGAATCTGATTCATCTATTGTATTTGACGAAGCAGAAAACAGATTGCATACCATAAAAGCAGTTATGGTTGCTACTTTAGGAGCCTAAGGATTGCTAATTTCGAATTGTTAATTTCGGATTGTAGGTCCGATTTTCCTGCCAGAAGTCAGGCTGGCAATCGGATTAATTTATAAAACCATTGAAAGCCCTTACAGAAATGTTGGGGCTTTTTTAATACAAAAACCCAAACAACCAAAGAGGAATCTTATTCTCATAGCCGGTTTCAATATCGTCTGCGGCAACAAATGCATTTTTGATATCTTTTATCTGATCTGCATTTTTGTTTTTCCCTCCAATTTCAAAAGTAAATTTTTCATCAACCATGAAATCTCCATTTTTGGGAGTTGAAACAAAATGTGAATGTGAAAGCTGGTTCATGAAAAATGTTTCTCTAACAGTACCAATATTTGGATTTTCATGAGCTAAAGCATATATCAGGTTGGAATTCTCAAGATATACTTTATCGGGCTTTGTCAAAATACTGTCTCCTTTTGTTATCCCTTTTAGTAAATGCAAAATGTCGGATCTTTTTAAAAAATCCAGAAACTGAAGTATGTTAGCCCTGTTTGTTTCGAGCTGTGAACTGAGTTTTGTGATATTGGGCTTATATGGGCTTGTTGTTGACAGTATATATAGTAGTTTCTTAATCTTATAAATGTTTGTATAGCTTAACCCAATAACTGATGGAAGATCAGTTTCTAATATAAGGTTAAGCGTGTTGTTTACTTTCTGAGAGTAAAACTTTTCCCCTTCAACAAAATAGGGATAATATCCACTTTCTAAATAGCCCTTGAAATATTTTAGCGGATGTATTTCTTTGGTTATTATATCTGTAAGTTCTGTATGATTTTCAATAATCTCTTTGAACTCAATTTTGTCAAATGAAATATTATATTTTAGTTTGAGATATTCTCTAAAAGAAAGGCCTTTGAGTTTAAAACTAACAGCACGTCTGCTTAAATCGGCTGCTCCTTTATAAATTTCAAGTATTGATGATCCCGTAAATACTATTTTCAGCTCAGGATAAGTGTCGTAAATATTTTTAATTTCTTTCGACCACGTAGGATATTTGTGTACTTCATCCAGAAATAAGTGCCGACCTCCTTTTGTATAGAAATTTTCTGCTAAATCAATAAGCGTGTTTCCAGTGAAATAAACATCATCTAAACTGACAAACAGGGTTTCTTCATTGATTTTGAAGTTTTCTTTGATATGCTGTAGTAACAAGGTTGTTTTTCCAACTCCTCTTGCACCTTTAAGAGAAATCAGTCGTTCATTCCAATCAATATCATTATACAGATATCTTCTGAAATTACTTTTCGAAGCATTTAATTTGAGATCAAATGTTCTATATAGCTTTTCCATTGTATTAAATTTGATTCAAATATAACCAATGTTCCTGATAAATAACAAATAAAAGAAAAAACGTTCTGAAAAAAGAACAAAAGATAGAATGAAACGTTTTGTAAAAATAACAAAAAAGTATTCTTTGTGTGTTTTAATTCAAACAAAATAGAGTTATTTTGGAAGTTTCAAATAATTATGTAGAACCGAATTGAACTAAAGCAAAATGGAAGTTAAATAATAGATCGATTGCCAACCTGACTTCTCGCAGGCAAATAGGACTTACAACGTATAATTGATTCGACAGAACTAAACAAAGCAGGAACTCAGTGTCCCTTTCAGTAGACACTGATAGGATAGGAAGAGGGGAAATAATGTAGGTCCGAATTGCATTCGGACAAAAATTTGTAAAAATAGTTTAGTTCTTAAGTCCGGTTTATGATCTGTCATTCCATGTCTCCTCCCAAACAGTATCAAGGACTCAGCGATTGGAAATTGTCGAATCATTTTCGAATCGATTTTTTGAAATCCTATAGCTATTTTTTCTCTCTGAAAAGTTAAGCTTGGATAGTTCATTTTTATAAATAATAGACTTACCATTGATGTTAAATCTAATATATAGCACAGTTTTGTTTGGATTTAAAAGAGAGGGGAAAGAGTATCTCCCTTTTCCCATCCTTATTCCTGAATAGCATAGTCCATCTATTTCAGAATAGCATAAAATATTTTCAATTGAAGAAGTCCAACGCTTGTTTCTGAATTTTAGTTTGAAGTCATTTTTATTTTTAGCAATATCAATGGCAAGCATAATGGGTGAGATTTCTTGACCTGTTAGTTTATAAAACACACTGTCGTTTTCATAAAAGTATTGCCCCTTTAAAACAGAATCTCCAAGGTAATTATCAATAATTTGGTAGGCATGCAAATTCTGAATCGTATCTAACAGAGGGATGAAAATACTGCATTCAGATGAACACTTTTCTGAACTTAATTGGAGTTTCTGTTGATTTGATTTATTGATTGCAGAAATGGATAAAATTCTGGAGATTCCGAGATATGTGTTGGTCAAGTTAAATTTTGAAAGATCAGTATTTACTATTTCGTCAATATTGTAATACTCATTAAACTGAAATGCAATATCATCTTTTGTATCAGGAAAAAACTTATTTTGGGCAAATAAAAGTGTAGTTCCTTTTTTATTTACAATAAGAATATCATTACCACAATCGCTACCACTAATTGCAATTGAAGTATCTCTCTCTTTTATTGTTTTCTTTTCATACACAAAATCGCCATAATAAATAAACTCAGAATGATCCCTTTTAGCAGTTATGTTATTTGTTTTGTTCACCTTATTTATAGATGACAGTGCTTTTGGTTTAGTTGTAATAGAAACCGAATCCAATAGAAATACTTTTTGCTGACGTTTTGATTGGTTTAACGTATCAATTAGTGGAGATGATTGCTTGATTTCTGTTTCTGGTGTTTTTTGCTTTTGACTATGTTTGGTTCTGCCATGACAAGAAGCAAGATAGAAGGCACTTGAAATTAATAGTAAAAGAAAACTCCATCTCAATAATCCGTTTATTAGATGTAAGATTAGGTTTTTGGTCAATTGTTTCTGAGTGAAAATCAAAATAAACTATGCGTTTTATAAAGATAGCACCAAGCCAAAACATGGTCGTAGTGAAAACTTCAAACTTTCAATACTAATAGTAGCGGTTTGTTGCTGCTGTACGGTAAATATTGGGTTTTCTTCCCTCATCGAATTATAGGAAAGACGAAAGAAATTTACGGGCAAAGAAACATCAAAAGCAAAGCGATCTGAAAATCGATATCTTGTTGCCAGAATTAAGGCCACATCGGCCCCAGTATAAAATACAGAGATTGGGTAATCTGTTGAAACTGTGGGCTTATCAGCATAATAGCCTATTATAGGATAAATGCCCAAACCAATAAATCGTTCAAGTGAAGATGGTTTCTTATTAATTTTTATTTTGGATTCAAGAATTAATTTGCTTTGAAATGACTGTATGTTTTGACCTCCATTTATTTCATTAGGATTAAGCCATTTGCTTGTGGAACTGCCAAGATCAAAAGACATACCCCATATTCCTGCAGAAAAAATATCACCTGATGCGTTCTGCTTTTCATAACCAACGCCAAATGGTGACCATTGATTAATCACTATTTCAACTCTTGCCCCATTCGTACGATTGACATTGAAATTTGTTTCCTGAAAAAATGAAGGAAAGGAAAATAGAACCGAAACACTGTTAGTGGTTTGTTGGCTAGAGTTTTGAGCACATACAACAAAACTCGAAGCAAGAAACAAATAGAAGAGCAAAAGGTATTTTGTTTTCATGATAAGACTGTTTTACACACTAAACGCCATTTTGATAATTTTGGTACATAATGTAGTTTATTATCTAGTTAAAGGTTAAAACCCTGCATTTTTTTTGCAGCTAATTAGTTTCTAAATAAATCAATTGAATATCCGCAATTGGACCTATGATGTAAAAATTGCCACAGATTTACAGATTTGTTTTTAGGAGGCAAGTGAAATTTCTGCGAATCAGTGGCCTAAATATGAATGGCATTACTTAAATATGTTTGTGGTATAATAAAGGATATACGTTTAAATCAATTTAGAATCCAAATTACAATATCCAATTTTCAAATAAATAGTAAAATCCAAAAGACAAAGCAGAAGGTATAGGTTTTATCTAGATATTGGTAATAATACGTATGGTTTTGAGTTTGACATTTGAACATTGAATATTGATTGATATTTGTTAATTGTTTTTTGGTGCTTATTATTTGAATTTTATTCATAATTAAAACCTGTGGATTTTTAATTCATAGTGGTTTAGTTTGCTGGATATCATTATTCAATAAATATAAATCATTCCAGTTTTCGGAATAATTTATTATAAAAATATTCACAAAAGACTTCTTTATGTGCCATATGGCTGTATTCGGTGTTTAGGAATAGTAATTGATTAAAATAATGATATTCCAAAATTCGACCAATGAAACTTAAGTATTTAATCGTATTGCTTTGTGCATTTACATTTACCACGTTTGTTAATGCTCAGGATATTGCTTCAGAGAAAGTGAAGAAGAAAGGAAAAGAAAAGAAAGAGAAGGTGCATGTTGAGAAGGAGAAAAAAGAAAAGGTTAAAGTAAACAGCAAAGTAGCAAAGCTGAATAAAATTCAGGAAAAATTCAATTTTGACAGTTTATTAGCTGCACAAACTGCTGCAACAATTACCTATGAGTCTCAATCTGAGTCTGATTTGAAGTTTATGAAAGTTGAGAATCAGGCCAAAACCAAAAAAGCTATTTTAGATGCAAAAATTGACAAAGCCAGAAAAAATGTAAAGAATAAAGCTTTTGAGAATAGGAGTAATGTTCAGTCTAAAGCCGATGTGAGAATAGAAAAAATACAATCAAGAGCCAATCGGAAAAAGGAAAAAATTGCATCGACCAAAGAGAAAGATTTAATTAAGCTTAAAGCAATTGAAGATGTGGAAAGCATTAAGTATAAAGACTACATTAAAGTAAAAAATGACGAATTCCAGTTGGAGGCAGATATTAATATTCAGGAAGCTGAGGAGAAATCTGCAGAAATTATTGCTAAGTCGAGAACAAAACTGAATAAAGCCAGATTAAAAGCTTTGGGAAAATAAAAAAAGCTTCCCATCAAAAAACAGGAAGCTTTACATCATAGGGAGTTTGAATAACTATTCTTTTTTATCCAGCATCATCACTTCATTGAGGATAACCTCTGTGACATAATGCTTTTTTCCTTCAGTATCTTCCCAATTGCGTGTGGTTAGTTTACCATCGATGGCTATTCTTTTTCCTTTTTCAAGATACTTCTCAGCAAATTCAGCTGATTTGTTCCAGGCAATAATATTGTGCCATTGGGTTTCTTTTACTTGATTTCCTTCTTTGTCGCGATAGGAGTCAGTGGTGGCAAGAGAAAAACGTGCTACTTTCTTTCCACTACTTAAATCCCTGATTTCAGGGTTGGCGCCTAAGTTTCCGATCAATTGTACTCTGTTACGTAGTGTGTTCATGATAATTTAATTAAAAGTTTAAAAATTAAAAGTTTAAAGTTTGTGTCAGTGATGAAACGGATTCAATCAAATTGACGATACAAAGGTTAGACGGTCGCAAAAACATATTCGGTTATTTGTCATTTGTATTCGATTAACATTCGTTTGTTGTCGTTTGTTGTCGAAAAATATTTATATTTGAGTAATGAGGGTAGGTTTGTGCCTTATCCTTTTTAAAAGATAATTGGGTGTATTTCGAAATTGGGCATCCTAATAAGGCTCTGTGGATCAAACGGAGTATTGTAAATTTGAGCAATAGACTTCTTTTAATTATCTTTGTGTAAAGCAAATTACAATGAATATACAGACTGAAAAACTCGGATTAATAGAATGGATTGCTAAACTGAATGATTCTTCAGTCATTGAAAAAATAAAGCGAATTCATGACGATTATTCAAAATCTATTGATTGGTGGGATGAAATTTCAACGACAGAAAAGGAATCTATTGAAAGGGGATTAACGGATATTTCAGAAGGCAAAGTTCATTCTCACGAAAATGCAAAAAAGATTTATGAGAAATACTTATAAATTAATTTGGTCAGACGAAGCTTTAAATGGACTGAAAGAAATTATCGATTATATTGAAAGAAAGTTTTCCGAAAAAGATGTAAAAAAGTTTATTAAAAAATTTGATAAACAAATAGAAATTATTAAAAGTAAGCCAGAAACATTTTCTTTTTCACCAAAATCAAAAACTATTAGAAGAGCTATTGTATCAAAATTGACATCTATTTATTATCGAATTGATGGTAATGTAATAAATTTAGTGACTATTTACGATAATAGAAAGAATCCAGATAATTTAAGAATATAAACTACGACCGCCCACACAAAGGCTTTAAGCCTTGCAATAAAGGATTTTAGTGATTTAGGTATTGGGAAAGAGAAGAGTTATTGTCACGGCTCAAAGCCAAAACGATTAGGGTAGGTTTAAGAATAACTCTATTCGAAAGAAAATTATGTTTATTTTTAAGTTATAAAGCATTGAAAAAATGGAACAAATAATTAACATATTAAAACCATTAATAGAACCAGTTGGTATTGTACTGATTTTGATAATTCTGTTACTTATAAATTATTGGATATTTAAGAAAGTAAAATCCACTAAATTATATGGTAATATTTTAAAAAACAGTATCGCCACTTTAGTAATATTTGTTGGATTACTTGTTTTTATTTTTTCATTACCAATCGATAAATCATTAAAAGGTCAAATTTTAAGTTTCCTTGCAATAGTCGTAAGTGCAGGGATTGCATTAAGTTCAACCACTGTTTTAGGTAACCTTATTGCTGGAATTATGAACAATTCGATGAATCGCTTCAGAAATGGAGACCTCATTAAAATTGGAGATTTACAAGGTAGGGTTACCAAGAAAAGTATTTTTCATACTGAAATTCAGCTAGAAGATAGTAACTTTATTTCTATTCCTAATTTATATATCGCTACCAATCCGGTTAAATTAACTCGTAAAACAGATACTGTAATTTCTACTTCTGTTTCATTAGGTTATGACATTCCACGAACTACGATTGAAGAATCATTAAAAGAAGCAGCAACTTTAACTAGATTAACTAACCCTTACGTATACATTACAAATCTGGGTGATTATTCAGTAGTGTATAAAATACACGGTTTCCTGGAAGATAGTAGCAAATACTTTAGCACCAATTCTCTTTTGAATGCTAATGTTATGGATGTGTTACATGAGAAAAAAATTGAGATAGTATCTCCAACTTTTATGAATCAGAGAAATGCAAATGAAAAAGATTTTATTCCCAAAGAGATTGTTAAAAATCAAATTGCAAATGACGAACAAGTTCCTGAAAATTTAATTTTTGATGAAGCAATCAAATCAGAAAAAATTGAAAAAAAGAAAGATAAGCTTGAAGATTTAAATAAACAACAAGAATTGCTACGCAAAAAACAGAAAGAACTAAAAAAAGAGGATGAAATTCAGAAAAATAAATCATCCATTAAAAATATTGATGAAATTAAAATAAAAGTTGAAAGAAGTATTGAAAAACAAAATGAAGAGGAGAATACAAATAATTAACAACGCTTTATTACAATGTATAAAAATAATAGCTGAAATAACTGTAAATACAAGAGTTGTAGCCCCCTTCAACTTTCTTGTAACTTGACAGTAAAGTGCAACGCAATCGGCTACAATTCTTATACTATAAGCTAACAGTGAGATTAAAACAAGTACAATGAAAAAAAAATGTCTCGAATGTGGTGATGAATTTACCGGAAGAGTAGATAAAAAATTCTGCAGTGATCAATGTCGGAATACCTACAATAACAGGCAGAATGCTGATTCCAATAATTTCGTTCGGAATATTAATAACATTCTACGAAAAAACAGGAAAATTTTGGCTGAACTCAATCCAAGCGACAAAGCAAAAGTGCATAAGGCACAACTACTGGATAGAGGTTTTAACTTCAATTACTTTACTAATATTTATCGAACAAAAGCCGAAAAGGAGTATTATTTCTGTTATGACCAAGGTTATTTAGCCATTGAAAATGATTACTACATGCTTGTTATTAGAAAGGAGTATGTGAATTAAAACAATGAAATGTAGGTTAATGCGTTTCTAATTCCAGAAACTTTACGAAACTGTGGAGTTTTCTCATTTTCCATTTTCGAAATAAGGTTTTCAGCAAAATGCAGAATTTTGATAGCATCAGGATAATTAATTAATTCCTCATGATCACTAAGTTCATGATAGTCTTTATGCAATCCTGTAAAGAAGAATAGCACAGGAATTCTTGCATTATAGAAGTGGTGGTGATCAGAACCACCGTTTGAACCACCAAAATATTTCACTTTTTTAAAGTATGTATTCGAGGATTTCAACATTTTTCTCCAGCTTCTTGACGTTGCTACTCCATACACAATCAGGTCATTCGACTTCACACCAGATCGACCAATCATGTCCAGGTTAATCATATAAGCAATTTGCTCAATTCCTGTTGAGTTGAAGGATACAAAGTGTTTTGAACCCAAAAGCCCTTTTTCTTCAGCACCGAATAATACAAATACATAATTGTAATTCGTATAGCCAGATTGTTTAATGAATCTTGCAACTTCAAGCACACCTGCAGTACCACTGGCATTATCATCTGCTCCATTATAAATATAGTCTTCTTTTCTTTCTTGTTCAATTTTCCCCAGATGATCATAATGACCACCTATCACCACGGTTTTTTCAGCATTGTTATTAATATATCCTGCCACATTTTTTCCTGTCACTCCTTGAAATGTGGTTATTTGAACAAAGGCATCCACACTATTTTTGTCCTGCGTAAACAGATTTTTTTTATCGCCATTATAGAATAAAATAGGGATATCTCTTCTGATAACACTTAGGTTTAATTCATTAGTAGGATTCGGGTAGTTTTCATCTGAATTAATAAATATGATTCCACTGGCATTATGAGCAATTGCTGTGTCTATTTTCTTTCGTAAATATCTGTAGTTTACAAATGCTGAGTTTTCTGAATATCCGCCAGGAATAGAAGTTTCAATCACAAAAATTCTATTAGAGATATTAGTTTTTTCTTCATAATCATTATGAGATAGGGAAGGAGAGTTAATGCCAAATCCAATATCTATCAGCTCCCCTTTTAATTCCCCTGTTCCAGAATAGGCAATAGGATAATAATTGTTTTCAGATTTGCCTTTTGGGATGTTTTCATTATTGATATTCATAAAATTACCTACAGTTGCATGCATAAAATAACTGGAAGTAAATGATTGAAAATAGCTTGTATCTCCAAAATAGGGTGATAAGCCAATTTTTTCTAATGCTGCTTTAAGATAATCACTGGCTAGCTTCTCGCCATCAGTTCCAGCTTCTCTTCCCATAAAAGAATCGCTGGCCAGCACAGAGATGTCGTGCTTAAGTCTTGCCTGCATGTCACTTTCTGTAAAAAGATATTGATTTTGAGAAAAAGTGAATAAAGGAATAAAAACTATACTAAAAAGTAGTAATGCATAAATTCTGATCATACAAAAGATTTCTTATTGGATCAAAGGTAAATAATCGATAAAATATCCTACACGATTATATTATAAAAACTAATTTCGTTAACATATAATTCAACATGTCCGTTTCATCTTTTGTCAAAAAACTGGGTCCCGGCTTATTATATGCCGGTGCAGCTGTTGGTGTTTCTCATCTTGTACAATCTACTCGTGCAGGATCTTCATTTGGATTTGAATTAATAGGCATTATTATCATTGCAAATTTGGTGAAATATCCATTTTTTCAATTCGGACCCCGATATGCACATGCAACCGGAAAAAGTTTAATTGATGGTTATCTAAAGCTTGGTAAATGGGCTATTGTCCTTTATGCTATTCTTACGCTTGCAACTATGTTTACCATTCTGGCGGGTATAAGTGCAGTAACAGCTGGTGTATTTATTCATGTATTTAATTTGGAATTAAGTGCAGCTGAGGTTAGTGCAATAATTCTGATTTTAGTCATGCTAATTCTACTAATTGGCCGATACAGTCTTTTAGATAAATTGATTAAATATGTGATTGTTATTCTGGCTATTTCAACTCTTTTGGCAGTTGTTTTTGCCTTTAATAAAGGATTTAATCCCAATCCCGATTTTGTTACCCATTTCGATTGGTTGTTTCGTCCGCATGTGCTTTTCCTGATTGCTTTTGTTGGATGGATGCCAGCTCCAATCGATGTCTCGGTGTGGCATTCCCTGTGGACAATAGAAAAAAATAAAGAGATAAAATCGAATAGCTTAAAAAACTCAATCCTTGATTTTAACATTGGCTATTTTGGAACCATTTTACTGGCTATGGGGTTCCTTACATTAGGCGCCTTGGTGATGTATGGAAGTGGTGAAGAACTGTCAAACAAGGGCGGTGTTTTTGCCGGACAGCTGATATCGATGTATACCAATAGTCTGGGTCAATGGGCTTATCCCATTATTGCCATTGCTGCCATTACCACAATGTTTAGCACTGTTTTAACTTGTTTGGATGCTTTCCCCAGAATTTTAACACCTACGACTAAAATTCTTTTCAATAAAATGGATTGGAAAGATCAAAGACTGAATTGGATTTGGATACTCATTTTGGCTGTAGGAGCATTGATTATGATAGCTTATTTCGCTTCCTCCATGACATTTATGGTTGATGTGGCTACCACACTTTCGGTGTTAACAGCTCCATTTTTTGCTGTGATGAATTATAAAGTAGTAACCGACAAGCATATGCCTGAAACAAGTAAACCAAAATCTTGGCTGAAAGTCTATAGCTGGATTGGGATTGTACTTTTAAGTGGATTTGCAGTCTATTTTTTAATATGGAAGTTTTGGCTTTAATGCCTTAGCCAATTCTCAATAATTTTTGATCCAAGAGGAGTTAATATGGATTCAGGATGAAACTGAACTCCTTTAACATCGTATTCTCGATGCGAAATTGCCATAATCCGATAGTTCTCATTTAAGGCAGTTACCTTTAATTCATTGTTGAAAGAGCACAAATCAACAATCCACGAATGGTATCTTCCTGCCTGAAATTTTTTCGGCAAGCCATCAAAGAGGTAATCATGATGCTCTTCAATTATGCTAACGGTAGTTGATTCACCATGAGAAATTTCTTTCAGCTGTTTTAGTTTTATACCATGCACTTCAGCTATAGCCTGATGCCCAAGGCAAACTCCTAAAATAGATTTAGTTGGTCCCAATTCTTTGATCAATGGTTTTAAAATACCTGCATCATCAGGTAATCCTGGTCCTGGCGATAGCAGAATTTTGTCATAGACTTGTGCTCCCTTGATAGTGATCTGATCGTTTTTGATTACATCAAATTCGCATAATCCACTTTCGGTGAGAATTTGGGCAAGATTCCAGGTAAAGGAATCATAATTATCTAATAGAAGTACTTTCTGCATCATTTATAGAAAACGAATTTCATAAATTATGAACGAAATCAATTATTAATAGCGGACAAAAGAAATATTGCTGAAATTCGCAGCATGCAAAGTCAGGCTTTTTGGGATAAAATGAATCTGTACGGACAAAAGGGAATTCCTTTCCTGTTTTTCATTGATTTTGAAATGGAAAATCCCAAGCTATTTAAATTAGCTGATATCAATCCAAACAATTTACTTTTTGATGTCAACAATAGACGCAATTTTGACTATCCTGAACAATCCAATAGTGAATTGATTTTTGAAAAAACCCCTGTTTCCTTTGAAAATTACAAATCAGTTTTTACAAAATCCATGGAACATTTACGCTATGGAAATTCGTATTTATTGAATCTGACATTTCCAACTCCTATAACAACCAATTATAAGCTGAAAGACTTTTTTTATAGGAGTCAAGCCAAATATAAAATCTGGCTAAAGGATGAATTTGTTGTTTTTTCACCAGAAATATTTGTGAAAATAGCAAAAGCTAAAATCTATTCTTATCCTATGAAAGGAACCATCAATGCAAGTGTTCCAGATTCAGAGCAAGTATTATTAAACAATAAGAAGGAGATAGCTGAACATGCTACTATAGTTGACCTAATCCGAAATGATTTGAATAGGATTTCAAGCAATGTGAGGGTTGAAAAATTCCGTTATATTGATCGAATTAAAGGGCACGATAAAGACATTCTACAAGTTAGTAGCGAAATTGTTGGTGATTTGACTGCTGATTATTTGAATCGACTTGGTGAAATCATGAAAACGCTTTTACCAGCCGGATCTATTTGTGGTGCTCCAAAAAAGAAGACTGTTGAAATTATACTTGAAAATGAAACTTATAGCAGAGGATATTACAGTGGTGTTATGGGTGTTTTTGATGGAGAAAACTTAGATTCAGGCGTTATGATTCGTTACATCGAACAAACTGAAAAAGGACTGGTTTTTAAAAGTGGAGGAGGCATTACTGTCAATAGCAAGGTGGAGGATGAATATCAGGAACTAATCGACAAAGTGTATGTGCCTCTTGTTTGAAACCATAAAACTGGAAAATCGACAGCTTCAAAATCTGGATTATCATAATGAGAGATTAAACAGAAGTCGTTTCGAACTATTTGGTAGTAAAGAGGAATTGCGTATTGAAGATTCTGTAATACTACCTTCAAATCTTACAAATCAAATATACAAGTGCAGAGTTGTTTATAAAGAGGACATTCAGAAAATTGAAATTGAGTTATACCAAAAGCGCAAAATAGAGAACCTAATTCTTGTTGAATCAAATATTGATTACTCCTATAAATATTTTGATAGAAGGTACATTGAGACCCTAACAACTGCTCTTAAACCGAGAGAAGATATTCTGATTATCAAAAATGGATTTGTAACAGATACCTCATTTGCTAATGTTTGTTTTTGGGATGGACAGAAGTGGATTACTCCAGATACTCCTTTGCTAAGAGGCACGAAAAGAAAGAAGCTATTAGATGAAAAGAAAATCTACGAGAAAACAATTCGCAAAGAGGATATTGTAAATTTTGAGAAAGTAAGTTTGATCAATGGGATGTTGGAGTTGGGTGATTGTAAAGTGAACTTAAACCAGCATATGCCTTGAAATCAATTCTCTTTAAAACATTTGTTACCTGTTTTTGTTATTAATAGAATAAGCTAACAATTTTGAAAAAAACGATTCTTACATTCCACAAGAAACTTTCCAGACAAAACAAGGAAAGTGTTAAATGGATGTTTGAAAACTACGGCAGAAAACTTTCTCATTATGCTATTCATTCTTGGAAAATTAAAGAAGATGAAGCCTGGGATCAGGTTTACAATACCATTTACAAAGTAATTGAAAGCTATTCTTCTTATACATTTAACTCAATCTCAGAATTTAATTCATTTGTATATAGGGTTTTTATCAATCAGCTGAAAAATCAGTTGAAGTCGGCCAAAAAAGAAATTCAGGAAGTTGAATTTTTGGAGAATAACCTTCCTACTCAATCTCAAGATAATGAAGCAGATATTCCAGAGCAAATGAGGATTTTGGAAGAAGAATTAAGCACATTAGAAGATTGGCAAAGAATATTGTTGCTTTTACGAAGTCAGGGAATGCCTTATAAGCAGATTGCCAACTATGTAGATAAGCCAGAAGACCAGTTGAAAATATATTACCAGCGACTAAAGAATAAACTGGAAGAGAAAATGAAAAACAGAATTGCATCAAATCAATCAAATGAGTAGTAGCAATCAACATATCCATATAGAAGAGCTTGGAAGGAGGTTTCTCCTGAAAAACTCTGATTCCGAAAACACAATTTTAAACACATTGGACATGCAGGCACAATATGTATTTAGTGCAGATTATGCACAGGGATTAATTCATCCATCAGAGAAAGAAGTGATAAAGCGAATGGCAAACTCATTCAACTTTACTACAGGTTTTTGGAGTATTCAAAATCTGTTGCTCTTTTCTTCTGCGCTCCTTGTGGCAAGCTATGTACTGTTTAGTTTATTCAGTAAAACACCTCAGCAGCCAATGGGGAATAATATGCAACCAATTGATCCGATTATTAACGTAGAGAGAGATACAAGTAAAATTGAGTCAGAAAGCATAAAAACAAATAATTCAATAGAAACTGTAGAAATAAAACAAGAAACTCTTATTGAGAATAGTAACCAGATTAATGTTCTCCAAAAAGAGAACCTGATTGGTGGCGCACATACAAACTACTTCCCCTCAGATTATAAGCAAAAAAAAGAAAGAACTGTTTTTCCAGCAGATCCTCCTGTTTTTGAAGGGAATGTTGATCTTAAAAACTTTATTCTGAAAACAGATAGCTTTTTTATGAAAGATAACAGCTCTGAAATAAAATATGAAATCGGTGATTCAAATGGAATTTTATTCGGTTCAGATTATTACTGTGGAGAGCCATTTAAGAAAGGTTTTGAAGATATGGTCTATTTTAACATGGGAGAACTTCTGACTAAGGAAAAAGAAGACTATAAAAAACGAATGGCGAAAAGGACAAGGATTTATTATATTGGAAGACCATCCTTATTCAAAATTCCCAATTCTTTTCGAATGTATTGTAAACCAGAGAATATTGAGGTACGTACTCATCAATTAATTGTCAGAAATGTAAGTGATGAGGCAATTAAGCAGTATATACAACCTTTTTACTTCAGAAAATATGAAGTGACCAATGGTGAGTATTATGAGTTTCTTAATTGGGTACAAACGACCAATAGATATGGAGATGCGGAATTATATAGGCAAACAATACTTAATAATCCAGACTCTGCTTCTGAAAAGGAAATTCCTGAATATAAAAAATATGAAACATTAGTTAAAGCAGTCGATTTTAACAAAGTCTTTGTTTATCAGTTCTTCGATTCAAAATCAGCTGGAATAGTTTCCATCAATGTATTCCCTGATGATAGTTGTTTTATGAAAGATTATTCGTATTCATATAACGATCCAATCACTTATCTGTACTTTGTATACCCCGGATATTCAGAGTATCCGGTTGTTGGAGTAAGTTATTATCAGGTTCTTGCATTTCTTGATTGGAAAACTCACTTTCATCAGAAACAATTAGATGAGAAAGAAATCCCATTAAAAATAAGCTACAAATTACCTTCAAATATTCAATGGGAAACTGCTAATTCGAGTGTTGGCAATAGTTATAGTCAATGGCATGTAAAAGGAGATGATAGCTGGCGATGCGACCTTTCTATGGTTTTCTCTACAAAAAATTTAAAGGCCAATTCACTTAGATTATTTCTTAATGAAAATTCAATATATTCTACATATAGTATTGATGGCAGTTTTTATCCTTACTTGGTTCATCCTGATATTGACAACTATCCTGATTATTCCCTCAATCACACAGGTTCAAATGGTATTTGTTGGTTAGGAGGAAATGTTTCGGAGTGGATGAGGGAGTCCTATGAGGATAATTGGTTGCCAATCTACAAAAAGTATATTGAACTCGTGGAATCACAAGCTACTGAAGAATCAGAATTAATAAGACTGATAACTGACTATTACAACAAGCAAAATGCAGGAAATGGCAAACTGGTAAGAGGCTGCAACTGGATGGATGAAAGATACTCAAACATTTATGGGATTAATGTGGCTGGCGTTTATGCCAAGAAATTTGTTGATCCATCAGCACAACATTCAACATTGGGGTTTAGGTATGTGATAGAGGTTGGTTTGGTGGAGTGAGCAGGCATTGTATTTTTTGCCCACTCCATTTTCATTGTTTTTAAACTATCCGCATATCCTCCTGACCAAAAGTTTTTTCGCAAAAGTGACACTTTAACTTGAGTCCGTTGGTTTTATTTACTACTTTGAATTCGGTGGTTATTTCTTCATGGTTGCTGATACACTTTGGATTTGCACATTTTACCAATCCAATAATATCTTCTGGTACTTCGACAACTGTTTTATCCTTTACATCATAATTTTCAATAATAGTAAGTGTTGCCTGGGGAGCTACCAAAGCTATCTTGTTAATTATTTCCGGTTTAAAAAATTTGCCTTTAACCTTGATTATTCCTTTTTTCTCCAGCTTTTTACTGTCGAAATTGGTACCAATTAAAATGGTGTTTTCAAAATCTTCCAAACCAAGTATGCGTACAACTTGCATCACACTTTTGGCAGGGATATGGTCGATTACCGTTCCAGAATCTATAGCACTAACGATAAGTTCTTTCATTTTCTTAATTGTTTATTTGATTCCTAAAATCATTGTTAAAATTGCCTGACGAACAAAAACTCCATTGAGTGCTTGCTGAAAATAATGTGCTTTGTCAGTTGCATCAACATCAATGTTAATTTCATTTACTCGGGGTAAGGGGTGAAGTACCTTCATGTTTTCTTTTGCAGGTTGCAGATCGGCTTTTTTCAACTCATAGGAATCTTTCACCTTTTCGTATTCATGTGGATCAGAAAACCTTTCTTTTTGAATACGTGTCATGTATAAAATATCAACGTCAGGTATAATGTCATTAATATTTGATAGTGTTTGATGCTTCAAACCTTTTTCATTCAAAAAATCTTTGTATTGATTAGGTATCTGAAGGAAACTTGGTGCAACAAAACTAAATTCACAATTAAAATTGGCCAATGCCTGAGTGAGTGAATGAACGGTTCGTCCATATTTTAAGTCACCAACAAATCCTACTTTTAAATTCTCTAAAGTATCCTGCGTTTGCATAATGGTGTATAAATCCAACATGGTTTGTGTCGGGTGTTGGTTTGCACCATCTCCTGCATTGATAATGGGAACATCAGCCACTTCGCTGGCAAATCGGGCCGAACCATCTAAGGGATGGCGCATGACAATAAGATCGGAATAATTATTTACTGTTCTTATTGTATCTCGTAATGATTCCCCTTTTTTCACACTGGATGAACTGGCATCTGTAAATCCAATAATTCGTCCACCGAGCATATTGATTGCACTTTCAAAACTCAAACGTGTTCGGGTTGAAGGTTCAAAAAATAAAGAGGCGATTACATAATTATCCAGCAATCTTTGCTTGGGTTGTTTTTCAAATTCTTTAGCAACATCCAGAATTCTCAATTGTTCTTCTTTGCTATAATCGTTAATTGAAACTAAACTTCTGTTCTTCATTAATTCAAAATTAGACATATTCAAAAAAAAGCCCCTCGAGTAATCGAAGGGCTGATTAATTATTCAAATTCTTTAACAGTTTGCTTGATGATGTCAATGCATTCCATCAACTGTTGTTCATTTATGACCAGCGGTGGCGCAAAACGTATTTTATCGCCATGAGTTGGTTTGGCTAATAATCCATTGTCTTTCATAGCAACACATAAGTCCCATGCAGTTTTGCCGTTTTTCAAATCAACAACAATTGCATTGAGTAATCCCTTTCCACGAACAAGTTTTATTGTTTCATTTTCAAATTCACTCAGTTCTTTCCTGAATATTTGACCCAGCCTCTCTGCATTTTCTGCTAGTTTTTCATCTTTAACTACATTCAATGCTGCCATTGCTACCTGAGCAGCCAATGGGTTGCCGCCAAAAGTAGAACCATGCTCACCAGGCTTAATGACTAACATAATTTCATCATCGGCTAAAACAGCTGATATTGGTATAACTCCACCTGATAATGCTTTTCCTAAAATAACAATATCAGGACGAACACCTTCATGGTCGCATGCTAACAGTTTACCTGTACGTGCAATACCTGTTTGTACTTCATCAGCAATTAAAAGTACATTATTCTTTTTACATAAATCGTATGCTCCTTTCAAATAACCTTCATCAGGCACAAATACACCTGCTTCACCCTGTATGGGTTCAAATAAGAAACCTGCTACATTCGGATCTTTAAGTGCTTCTTCTAAAGCGCTTAAGTCGTTATAAGGGATTTTTACAAATCCGGGGGTAAAGGGACCAAATCCTTCATAGGAATCAGGATCGGTACTAGCTGAAATGATGGTTATTGTTCTTCCATGAAAGTTTTCATTGCAGACAATAATTTTTGCCTTATTTTTTTCAATTCCTTTCACATCATATCCCCATCTTCGACATAATTTGATGGCGGTTTCATCAGCTTCAGCTCCTGTATTCATAGGAAGCATTTTATCATAGCCGAAATATTCTGCCATGTATTTTTCCCAAACACCAAGCGTGTTGTTGTAAAATGCTCTGGACGTGAGTGTTAAGGTTTTAGCCTGATCAATGAGTGCCTTGATAATGGCAGGATGACAATGTCCTTGGTTTACGGCTGAGTAAGCTGAAAGAAAATCATAATACTTCTTTCCTTCAACATCCCAAACATGAACACCTTCACCTTTGGCCAATACGACCGGTAGAGGATGGTAGTTGTGTGCACCAAATTTGTCCTCCATTTCTATTAACATCTGTGATGTGAGTTTCTCTGTCATTTTAATTTAAGTTTATTAGGTCGTTTATTGAATCTTGGCAAATATATATTAATATCTTTAAATTACTTATTATAAGCCATTTAGTTTGTTCAAATTAAATTGGAACAATCCCTGAATTATTCTTTATACAGGATTAACTTTGTAGTCTTTTTTTCTTGGATAAAGATACACTAATTAGAATAATTTATGCTGATATCATACAACTGGCTTAATACATATCTGGACGTTAATTTATCTGTAGATGAGATTGCAGAAATATTAACAGATACTGGATTAGAGGTCGAAGGAGTCAAAAAAAACCTGAAAAAAGATAAATTAGCTGATTCGGTTTTAGTGGGTTTGGTAAAATCTGTTGAAAAACATCCCGAAGCTGATAAACTAACTATTTGTCAAGTTGACATTGGGCAAGAATCTGATTTGCAAATTATTTGTGGTGCACCAAATGTTGCAGCCGGACAAAAAGTGCCTGTGGCTACCATTGGAACAGTTCTGAATCCTATTGAAGGCGATCCATTTAAAATAAAAAAATCAAAGCTCCGCGGATCCTTGTCAGAAGGAATGATTTGCGCTGAAGATGAACTTGGAATCGGAAAGAGCCATGATGGCATTATGATTTTAGACAGCGAAATTAAAACAGGAATCCCTTTTAAAGATACCATTAAGGATGAGGGAGATGCTATTATTGAAATTGCTATTACACCCAATAGGGGCGATGCTATTTCGATGTTGGGTGTTGCCAGAGATGTAGCTGCTTTCAGCAAAACAAAGGCGCAATATCCAAGCATTGATGCTTTTAAAGTCGAAAATTCTAGAGAAGATATAAAAGTTAGTATTGAGGAAGAAAGTTTATGTCCCAGATATTCAGCTGTTTGCCTTAGTGGAATTGAAGTTAAAGATTCACCAGAATGGCTGCAAAACAGATTGAAATCAATTGGGCTAAATCCCATCAATAATATTGTAGATGCGTGTAATTTTTTAATGTTTGAAAATGGCCAGCCTCTGCATGCTTTTGATTTGGCAAAAATAAGCGACAAACATATTATCGTTAAAAAATTAGCCAAAGGAATAAAATTCAAAACATTAGATGAATCTGAAGTTGAATTAAGTGGCAGCGAGTTGATGATTTGTGATGCAACCAAAGGAATTGCTATAGGTGGTGTTATGGGAGGCTTCGAATCCATGGTAACCGCAGAAACAGATTCAATACTAATAGAGTCAGCTCATTTTAACCCTACATCAATTCGTAAAACAGCTCGTCAGCACACTTTCTTTACCGATGCTGCTTATCGTTTTGAACGTGGATCAGATCCAAACTTTACTGTGGATGCAGTAAAAAGAGCTGCTTTATTAATCAAAGAAATAGCAGGAGGAGAAATCAGTTCTGAAATTATTGATGCTTATCCTAAACCAATTAAGAATAAAGTTATTGATCTTTCCTTTGATTATGTGAATGGTATTTTAGGCAATAAATTGAGTAATAGCGTAATAGTTGACATTATTAAAAGTCTGGAATATTCAGTTTTAAAAGAAAATGATAAAATGATTCAAGTTGAAGTGCCAACTTATCGTCCTGATGTTTTGCGACCCATTGATTTGGTTGAAGAGGTATTGCGCATTTATTCATACAATAAAATAGAATTCAGTGATTTGGTAACAACGCCACTTCCTGAGTCTAAAGTTGATGAAAGAAGTAAATTTTTGAACGGATTAGCAAATTATTTAACATCCTCAGGTTTTAATGAACTATTAACACCATCCTTCTTTTCTTCGGCCAATATTGATCAGGAGAATACAGAGAAAAAAGCCATTAAAACGCTGAATGCGGTAAATGCAAACCTGGATACACTTCGCAATAATTTTTTATTATCCGGATTGGATGCTCTTTCTTACAATTATAAACGTAATCAGTATAATCTCAAGTTTTTTGAGATGGGTAAAATATATTTTCAAAAAGCAGAAGGAAAATACATTGAGGAGGAAAAACTTGCTATTTGGCTGAGTGGCTCTATTCATGATGAAAGTTGGTTTGAAAAAACAAAGAAAATCGATATTTACTTCTTGAAATCGATCGTTCAAAATTTGATATCCTTATCGGGCGTGAAGGCAAATATATTGGAAGAATCGATCAAGGAAAACGACTATTCTTTTGCCATTTTATTAACAGCTAATGGTAAAGAACTGGCAAAACTGGGACTTATTAAAGCAGAAATAGGAAGTAGGTATGATATCAAAGATGATGTATACTATGCAGAATTAAATCTGGATTATTTATACAAACTATATCGCAAAAAATCAATTCAGTATCAGCAACCAGCCCGATTCCCATTTATGTTAAGGGATTTATCAATTGTTTTAACCAAGGAAATAAAATATTCAGACATCAAATCAAGTATTGAGGCTCTTCATATTAAAATGATGAAAGAACTGATTTTACTGGATGTATATGAAGGAAAAAACCTTGATTCCGATAAAAAATCATATACTATTCGTATGAAATTTCAGGATGATGAAAATACTTTAAAAGATAAACAAGTTGATTCGTATATTAGTACAATAATTAATGTACTTGAAAACCAGCATAAAGCAATAATCAGGAAATGACAGACCTGGCAACAACCATAAAACGACTTCATAGCAAAGCAGAACAATTACTTGAACAATACAAGGAGTTGAGTGCTGAGAATGAGGAATTGATAGCGCAAGTTATAGCTTTTAAAGAGGAGAATGAGCGTGCTGAATCACGTATAAAGGAATTAGAGAATAAAAGTTTAAATTTGCAATTTTCAAATAAATTTGAAGTAGAAGACAAAGAAAAATTAAAATCTACAATAAACGAACTAATAACTGAAATCGATAAAGGTTTAGAGCTACTAAAAGGCTAAGAACGAGGTAAATGAAAGAACAAATCTCAATAAAAGTGAATATAGCAGATCGTATTTACCCCTTGAAAGTATATGCAGAAGAGGAGGAGAATATCAGAAAAGCTGCAGAACTAATTAATAAAAAGGTAAATCTATATATTGAGCAATACTCTATTAAAGATAAGCAAGCAGCACTATCAATGTGTGCGTTGGAAATAATGACAGAATCATTGAATTCTGAATCTCAGAAATCTGATGATCACGATTCGCTAATAAAACAACTTATTGATATTGAGTCACTTCTTTCTGTGTCCTAAATGACACTTTACATCTCTTTGTCCATGTAGCGGCTAAGCATTTTTATAAATACTTAATATAAAATCATGGGCTACATAATTCCATTACTAATCGGATTAACTGTTGCTGCCTTACCTACCGGAGTTTTTTTAGGGAGGAAAGTTTTAGCTGGAAAGCTAAAAGAGCAGGAATCTGATATCAGCAAAAAAAGCAAGATAATGCTTCAAGAAGCTGAAGATAAAGCTGAAATCATCCGCAAAGACAAAATGTTGGAAGCGAAGGAGAAATATCTGCAGATGAAATCACATCATGAACGTGAGATTCAAAATAAAAATAAAATTCTAAACTCAAATGCCAATAAACTAAAAGAAAAGGAAATTAACCTCAGAAGAAAGTCAGAAGATTTACAAAGAAAAGAAAACGAGATCATGCAAACAAAAGAAGATCTCGAAAGACAATTAGCAATTAATATCAGAAAAAAGGATGAGCTTGAAAAATTACACCAAATGCAGGTTGATCAACTTGAAAAAGTAGCTGGAATGTCTGCTGAGGTTGCAAAATCACAATTAGTTGAAAGTTTAAAAGAAGATGCAAAAGATTCAGCAAAATCAATGATCAAAGAAATTACTGATGAAGCTAAACTTACTGCCAATAAAGAAGCCAGACGTGTTGTTTTAATGTCCATTCAGCGGGTTGCTGTAGAGCAGGCAGTGGAAAATTGCGTATCTGTTTTTCCTATTGAAAATGAAGAAATTAAAGGTCGTATTATTGGTCGTGAAGGAAGGAATATACGTGCTCTTGAAGCAGCTACAGGTGTTGAAATTATTGTTGACGATACACCCGATTCAATCGTACTTTCTGGATTTGACCCAATACGCAGAGAAATTGCCCGATTATCATTGCATAAATTAGTAACTGATGGACGTATTCATCCAGCACGTATAGAAGAGGTTGTTACTAAAACAACTAAGCAAATTGATGATGAGCTTATTGAGGTTGGTGAGAAAACATGCATGGATTTAGGTGTACAGCGCTTGCATCCTGAACTAATTCGGTTGGTTGGTCGTATGAAATACAGATCGTCATATGGACAGAATTTGCTCCAACACAGTAGGGAAGTAGCCAACCTTTGTGCTATTATGGCTAGTGAAATGGGCTTAAATCCGAAAAGAGCAAAAAGAGCAGGTTTGCTTCATGATATTGGAAAGGTGTCAGATGAAGATCCGGAAGTACCCCATGCAGTTTTGGGTTCGCGCTTGGCTGAAAGGTATAACGAACATCCTTCTGTAGTTAATGCTGTTGGTTCTCATCACGATGAATTGGAAATGACCAGCATGTTAGCTCCGATTGTACAGGTTTGTGATGCTTTATCAGGAGCAAGACCAGGTGCACGCAGAGAAATTTTCGAATCATATATCAAACGTCTTAAAGATTTAGAAGATATTGCCTTATCGCACGAAGGTGTGTTTAAAGCTTATGCTATTCAGGCAGGACGTGAGTTAAGAGTCATCGTTCAAAGTGATCGAGTTTCTGATACAGATTCAGATTCGCTATCTTATGACATTTCTCAGAAGATTCAGGAGACTATGACCTATCCCGGACAAATCAAAATCACGGTTATCAGGGAAAAAAGATCAGTTGCGTTTGCTAAGTAAGTTGCAGAATTACAGCTGATTAGCTAAGCTGGATTTTTGTTTGTATTTGAATTGAAAATTTGTTTTGGTTAATTCTTGATTCTTCATATTTTTGCACTCGCATTTAATGACCTATGGTGTAATCGGCAACACACCAGATTTTGGTTCTGGAGTTCAAGGTTCGAGTCCTTGTAGGTCAACAAAATTCAGTTCTTTACATATTGACCGATGGTGTAACAGGCAACACATCTGATTCTGGATCAGAAGAGTTCAGGTTCGACCCCTGATCGGTCAACAATCCAAACCCAATTTATTAAAAATTGGGTTTTTTATTGCTCCCTGCGAATGCTAGTTTTGCAACAGTACTAATTTTTGATGGATAGCCGTTTTGCTTAGGAGTATGATGGTATATATACCGCTTGCAAATTGATGGGTATAAACGGTCTGTGGTAAGCTGATATCATCCATATGCAGTACTGTTTTTCCATTTTGATCTAATAGTAACAAGTTAATAGTTTCGTTGGATGAGCTATTCAAAATAAAATAACCGTTGGCAGGATTAGGAGAAATATGGATTGCATCCTTGTTAATATCTGCCATTGCTGAAAAATACATTTGCATACTTTGATATACACAGCCCAAAGAATCTTCCATGATTACATAAAAAAGGCCAGTTTTATCAACTAGTTGGTAGTGCTGAGTACTTCCCTCAATTATTTGTCCTTCAAAATACCACTGATATGATTTCATTCCACTTTCCACAAATAGTGTATCATGTCTTCGTGCAATTACAGAATCTGCTAATTCAGTGACTTGTAGAGCCATTGAGTCTATAGAAATGCAATTTCCATTTAAGAAGAAATAGTATGCATAATGATTACCTGAACCGGCAGAAGAGGGATTGAATACATTTTCAATTATTCCTTTCCCAATCCAAAAACCACCTATGGGATCTCCCATTAAATTTTGTGCCGAAGCATTAATGCAAATTATTTGACTATCACCTGCTTCAACTTCAATTTGTTCGAAAACCTTTAGTTTAAGTGTATCTGAATTTTGACATTGATTTTGATCTTCGACATTATAAACCAAATTGAAAAGGGCACTGTCGATTATGCTCATTTGGCTAGGATCAAAATAGTTTGAATCTACTCCCTTTCCAGACCACAATCCGCCATTTGGGAGTGCGCTTAAAAAATATCTTCCTTCTGATGCACACATACTGTCGAATTGATTCATTTTGATTGCAGGCAATCCATAAATCAGGATATCGGTCTGAACAGAGGTTTCACAACGATTGGAATCTGAAAATATATAATGGAGTTTGTAAAATCCTGTATCAGCCAAATAGCTGTTGAAAAGGTGTCCATGAATAAGATTGCTATCCATACAGCTCCATAGCCCATTTTTTGGCTGAACCAAAGTGTCAAGATTAACATATTCGTTTTTGCAAACGGAAAAGAAAGAATCAATGATTACAATTGGTCGTGCATGAAACGTAGTGTGAATGCTGTCACTGGCTTTGCATCCAAAGTTATCCATTGCACTACAGTAATACATTGCATCAACTGAGGACATCAATGATGCTGTTATTCCAACAACTTGCTGACTGTTTCCAGCTATCCATTGGCAACTTAATACGGAGTCGCTTTCATCAATTTTAGGAAGAAGCTGCAATTCTACATTTTCGCCTGAACATAAAATACTATCCTGAATAAGGTCTATATCGAATTGATTTACCAGAATTAGGTTGCTATCTGTAGCTTGGCAGCCAGTTGTGTCAGTCACAGTAAGTGAAAAGACCTGATCCTTATACAAACTGCTGCTATTAATCGTTGAGGTTTGTTGACCACTTGACCATTGATAAGCAACTGAGCCCATATTATCTGAAACATAGCTTGCCAAATCAATAGAATCGCCTAGACAAATGGTTGAATCTGAGCTAATGCTTACTTGCAGCTGATTGATCTGAACATTTATTGTATCATAGGCTACACTGCCTAATTCATCTATTACCATTACACTAAATTGGCTATTCTGAAATAATGGTTCAGTGGTTATGCTGCTGCTTTTTTTGCCATTATTCCATAAATAGCTGACTTGCCCATAACAATTAGCGATGGAAGTTGATATTGTCAGGGAAGCTGCTTTACAAAGGAGGGTGTCGTTAGGTAGTTCAACTTGAACTGGAGGCAGATTTATAACATTAAGTTTATATGCTTTGGAGATTGAACCCATTAAGGGGCAATGATCGTCTTTTGCATTAACATAGAAGTATAAGGGCTTATCGTATTGATTTACAGTATCTGTATAGAATGTAAAACTGCCTGATGGTCTTTTTACGCTACCGCTATTATCTGTCCATATAGCTGTATTTATATTCCCTTTATAAGCAAGTGAAACTGTATCATTTGGATTTCCATCGGCTGTTTGAACAGAAAAAGTTATGGTATTGCCGGCTCTGATTGTTTTTTCAAAAGGACCACTTAGTGTAGGATAATAGTTTAGTGAACAATTGATGATATTGAATTGGAACTCTCGCATGACTTCTCCAATTTTGGTATATATACCATTTATTTTACGCCATTCGCATACTTTAATGGTTAATAATGTTTGCTCCACTTTAGTGGGTCTAAATGAAATATCGCCTGTTGAATTGTTCAGATGAATACCTTTTGGTAAATTCAGATTTGCGTTAGGGAATCCCCAAAAATAAACAGGCTTGGTAAAAGAATACTGACCTGAAAACGAAACATTACTTGTTGGACTGCTTAATGGGGATGTCCATTCGGTACTCAATGAATCAAGTGGCAAGCCATATTCATTGGTGTCGTTATCAGTAGCCCCGTTATTGAACGTTAAGCTATTATTTAAACAATTGATCATGAAGGCAGGGTTCTCAAAATGGGGTGAACTGTTTTGAGGAGCCAGACATTTATTAAACATCGACTCGATATAGAAATTGGTGTTGCCGGGACCTGTAGTAATTTGTGAATTCCGACAACATGAACTGTAGAAAAATACTATTTCGCAGCACGAAACTGAGCTATCAATAACTACTAAGTAGGTATAATTAAACTTTTCATAACCATAAGGGAATGCACAGGAAGAATAATCGCAGCGCGAGCATTGGTTATTGCAAACAGGAATAACACTTTCAGGGCTTGATGGTGATATGGATTGATAGCCAATTTGTTGGCCTGAGTTTTTGCATTTCCAGCGAAGAGTTGCATTTCCAACACCCATGCCTACACACTCATTATAGCCAATTAAGGTAACCAGAAAACTATCAGTTCCTACATTATCCCAGCTAATTTCTGCACCCATTACACAGGGGTAAACACTATTTGAAATTATTGAGAAAAGAAACAGGAAGAAGAAATTTTTTGCTTTGATTTTCATTTCTGCTTTTATAGCATTAGTATGAATGAATGCTTAAAAGTAACTATTTTTATTGATAAATAATTATATATTATATGTTCTGTTAGTTTGGTGAAAGCTTAAACTGACTTTTTAAATAATCTGTCCATTTTTGAAGTCTTTCGTGTGTAATACTGTGCTGAAATTTTTCGTCTAAAGCCAAACCGACAAAAGATCCATGTTTAAATGCTTTGGATTTACGAAAGATGTAACCATAAGGATACCAGTTACCAATAATTTTTACGTCATTTTCATTCAACTTATCATATAAAATTCCCATCCCATCAACAAATGAATTGGGATAGTGCTTTTGATCGCCCAAGCTAAATAGCGCTATTTTCTTATTTTGAAAATCTATTTCGCTTAAGATAGCTAGCTTGTACTCCCAATCTTCCTGTATCATTCCCGCGTCTCTTGTTGAACAACCAAAAATAAGATAGTTGTATGCCTCCAAATCTTCTTTTTTAGCGTGTTTAATATTTCTAATGTCAGCATTTTCAGGTCCAAAAAGTATACGCAACTCGCGTGCTATTTGTTTAACGTTGCCATGGGAAGAGCCGTAAAAAATTCCGATTTCAGCCATTTTCTATTATTATGATCCAAAATTATGTATTCTGTTTTAATTAAGAAGGAATCTTAATAAATATTTTGTAAGATTAAGTTTTTTTGCAAAGAAAAAGGCAAAGCTGATTTCCAACTTTGCCTTTAATTTTCCAAATCAATTTTATGATTATGCCTTTCTACGTGATTTAACATAGGTGTAGGTCAGGCTTCCGATTACGGTAGAAACGGTTGCTAATAAAACTATTAATGCGGTCATTGTTGTATTTTGTTAATTTTATATAAAGATTCAGCCTTATTCTAATACCATGCCAAATGCCTCTTTCCTCGATAAAGTTTAATTGTGGCCTCTTTGGGTCGCTTAAAGACTGAAGTTTGACAAATCTTAAAAGTTGTCAAAGCAAATGGCTGCAATAAAAAACCCCAATCATTTTAAATGATCGGGGTTTCGTTATCATGTTAATTTTGGATTACATATTCTCAATAATGGCATCTGCAAATTCTGAGCATTTGAGTAATGTTGCTCCTTCCATCATGCGGTGGAAATCGTAAGTGACTTGTTTTTGAGCAATTGATTTTACCAATCCATTCCAAATTAAGTCGTTTACTTCTGTCCAGCCCATATATTTAAACATCATGCCTCCTGATATAATCACACTTCCCGGATTCACTTTATCAAGATTAGCATATTTTGGAGCTGTTCCATGTGTGGCCTCGAAAATTGCATGACCCGTTTCATAATTAATATTTGCACCCGGTGCAATTCCAATTCCGCCAACCTGTGCAGCTAGTGCATCCGATAAATAATCTCCATTCAGATTCATGGTAGCAACTACATCGAATTCTTTGGCTCTGGAAAGTACTTGTTGCAGGGTAATGTCTGCAATGGTATCTCTGATTAAAAGTTTTTTCTTCCACTGTCCGTTACCATGAGTAGGCATTAAAGCAATGGCTATTTCTATTTCGTCACGAATTTCTTTTTGTTGATTTGGTGTCATCATTACATAACCCGGATCAATCATTTTCGCGTTTTCTTCAACACTTAATGCAGAATTTGCATCTTTATTTCCAATGATCCAACTTTCACGTTCAGTAACAATCTCGTTTCTGTACTTTTCTTTGGCAAGCTCATATCCCCAGGTCTTAAAAGCACCTTCGGTAAACTTCATGATGTTTCCCTTATGCACCAATACGAGAGATTTTCTTTTCTCCTCTATTGCAAATTTAATAGCTGCATTCACAAGGCGTGTTGTTCCCTGTTTTGAAATTGGCTTAATTCCGATACCTGATGTTTCAGGGAAACGGATTTTTTTGACACCCATTTCGTTCTCAATGAAATTGATAACTTTTTTTACTTCATCAGAACCTGCTTGCCATTCAATTCCTGCATAAATATCTTCTGTGTTTTCTCTGAAAATGACCATATCAACATCTTCAGGCTTATTTACCGGAGATGGAACACCAGCCACATATTTTACGGGACGTAAGCAAGTATATAAATCCAACTCTTGACGTAAGGCTACATTTAATGAACGTATGCCTCCTCCAATTGGAGTTGTCAACGGGCCTTTAATACCTACTAAGTATTCTTTGAAAGCATCCAGCGTTTCTTTTGGGAGCCATTCTCCACTTTTGTTAAATGAGTTTTCACCAGCCAATACTTCTTTCCATTCTACTTTTCGGGTTCCATTATAGGCTTTTTCAACAGCTGCATCAAAAACTTTTTTTGCTGCCTTCCAAATGTCAGGTCCTGTACCATCTCCTTCAATAAATGGAATGATGGGCTGATTCGGAACATTTAGCTTTCCTTCCTGCATGCTTATTTTTTGTCCGCTCATATTCTTCTAGATGTTTTAAATAGGTAAATAAATAGATATTTTGATAAGCTGCAAACTTAAATATTTTTTTTCAGCTAATTTCTATTTGAAATCAGGAATTTATTATTTGTTCTGATAAAATAATAATGCTGCTGATTGAGAATAATCAACGCATGTGCAGAACAAAAGATAGCGGGATAGAAGTTATAGGAAAATGTAAATTTGAAGATTAGTCTTTGGGAGATAAACCAAGATTTTTTTGAAGGTTCTCCAGTTCCGGGTTTTTTTCTTTTAAGTGCTTGTATTTATCCTCTGGACTAATCAGGTATTTGCTTTTCTCTTCTTTGGTCACTTCGCGGGTTGTTGTATTAATCTGGAAGTTTTCGATTTGATGGCCGTTCATAAATTCAATAAAGCGCGACATCACTTTCCGAAATCTTTCCTCAAGCGATGCATTTTCAAATTCTAATAAAATGGAGAAATCGTCTGGAAACTTGATGGGGTTATCTTTCAGACTATTGTATAAGCTAATCATGTTATTTTTCAACTCTTCATCCAAATATTTGCTATAAATCTCCTGAAAGTGTTTCTGATTAATGGGCACTTTCTTATTTTCATCTATTCCATCGGATGGAGTTTCTTGAACTTGCTTGAGTTTTGCTTTTTCTTCAGATTCTTCCTGAATTAATTGCTCCCTTACTGTATTCAAATTAGCAAAATTACTAATACCATTCTTTTTCTTTGGTTGGATTTTTTCCTGATGTTTTGATTCTTCTTTAGCTAAATTACTGGATTCGCTATTTTGTTGGGTAGTATTTGGCGTTTTTACTTCTTCTTGTTTCGGTTTAGCTTCTATTGTTTCTTTTTGAGGAGGCAATGCTACTGTTGGTTCAGCTTTTTTTTTTTGATCCTCAAGGGATTTGACTAAATCGATTGCATCCGAAATATAGGCAAGCTTAATAAGTGCCAATTCAGTGTGTAGGCGCTGGTTTTTACTTTCCTTATAGCTTAAGTTAAACTGATTGAGTATGTTTAATGCAGAAAGTATAAATGATTTATTTGTTTTTTTTGCAGCCTCAATAAAACGGTTCTTGACTGTTTCGGGTACATCCAATAATACATCTGTATTGGGTAATTGACTAACCAGTAAATTTCTCAAATGCTCACTTAATCCCATCAGGAAATTTTGTCCATCAAAACCTTTGTTCAATAATTCATCAAAAACAAGTAATAATTCGGCAATGTTTTTTGTCTGAATCAGATCGATTGCTTTGAAAAAATAATCATAATCAATAATGTTAAGGTTTTGCACAACAAAATCATAGGTGATTTCATTTTGAGTAAAACTAACAATACGATCAAAAATTGTTAAGGCATCTCGTAAGGCCCCATCTGCTTTTTGCGCAATTATGTGTAAAGCTGTTTCTTCAGTTTTGATATTTTCCTTCTCAGCAATGAATTGCAAAT
>JABINZ010000015.1 GCA_018698135.1 Bacteroidota bacterium | reverse complement strand
CTTATCAACAAGTTGAATTTTCAGTGGAATAATCTCATCTTTATAGCTATCCAGACAGCGCACTAATGCATGTTCGACTGTTTGTTTTTTCCCTGCTACATCAAACGACTCTTTTGACTTCCATTGTAAAAACGGACCCTTTTCAGGCAAAATAAGTTTCAAAACGTTTTTTACAACAGTTGTTTCATTAATAATTTCAACAGTTGTTTCTAAATTGGCAGGAAATAATCTTTGATCGCTTAAACTCAGAAATGATGGCATGTCCCAACGCATAAACTGAGCAGTTGGCAATTTCGTTCGATCCAAATTCAAATCCACTTGAACTTCCATAGAATCTCCCGAAGATATTGTATCGATACCCCAGGTGAGATCAATTGCAACATCAAAAATTGCTTGATTGACAAATCGGTTTGATCCTCCATACACATCTTCCCAGTTTCCAATTCTTAAATTATCAGGAATATTGTTTTGAAAATCCAACTGATAACCTAATCCACTAGGATTGCTGTTCCTTTCATAGATGTATAAATCATTTGGAAAAGTTATAATAAAATTACTATCCGACATTATAAACTGATTATTAATAGCTACCTGACCATCTCCACCCTGACCTATTTCTGGATCAAAAAACAAACCCATTCCCAATTCCTGGTGACTTCCTGAAACATTCACAATCTTATAATTGAACCGAAGAGATGTATTTGTTGGAAGAATAGCCAAACTAAATTCTATGATAAACTCATTCGATTTCACAGAATAAGTCAATGAAGTAGCCGAGCTTTCCATCGATTGTAAATCTTTCCTGAAAAATCTATCCAGAGTGATTTTTTCACCATTTATGATGATATAGGGAAAGGATGTATAGGCATAGGGATGTCCGTATAATAGCGACATATAATCATCCGATATTTTTGCTGACAATCCTTTTGTAGTTCCGATGGTAAAATAACCACCATTCATCATGGAGAGTTCTACATCAGTTCCAGAAACTAAATAATTTGTATAAGCCTCTATTGCTTGTGGATTATCCTTTACATCAAAATCATATTTCGATTGTGCCTGAACACTGCTATACATAAGTATTCCAAGTAAGAATAGATAGAAGAATTGTTTCATTTCAATAGTTTAATCGTTAAGAAAGTAGTTTAAAAACAAGATAAATTATATTGCATTGAGAAGAAAATAATATTACATGTATTATTTCGCTATTTAGCTTATTTAAAACTTAGTTAAATATAGAGAAAATTCTTGAAAAGGATAACAGAATCGTACAGCTAATTATAGTTTATCAAATAAATCAGGTCGTCTTTTTTTAGTTTTGTCCAGTGCCTGTTGATGACGCCATTCTTCAATTTTAGGATGATCACCAGAAAGTAATATTTCAGGAACACTGTATCCCCTGAACTCTTCCGGGCGTGTATATACAGGTGCATCTAAAATATCTCCCTGAAAAGAATCGGTTAACGCGGAGCTTTCGTCTGACAAAACACCTGGAATTAAGCGGATTATTGTATCAGATAGAACAGCTGCTGCCAATTCTCCACCAGTCAAAACATAATCGCCAATGGATATTTCACGACTAACAAAATGATCTCGTATCCGCTGATCGATGCCTTTATAACGACCACAAATAATGGCAATTCTCTTCTTTTGTGATAGCTTATTTGATAGCTGTTGTTCCAGAACTTCACCATCGGGTGTCATGAAAATTACTTCATCAAACTTTCCTTCTGTTTCCAGTTTTTCCAAACATCTAACCACAGGCTCAATACGCATAACCATACCAGCTCCACCACCAAATGCATAGTCATCTACTTGTTTTCGAATCCCACTTTCAATACCAAATTCACGTATATCATGCATGAAAATTGTTGCCAGACCTTTTTTATGTGCCCTTTTGATGATGGACTCACTGAAGAAGCTCTCCAACATATTGGGGAATATGGTCAGAATGTGTATTTGCATATACAAAGATAAAAAATAGGCTGAGGAAAAGGCCAAGGCTGAAGAAAAATACTATTCGTTGCCATCCACATAGTTTTGCAAGTAGGTGTACTGTTTTGTTAGTTTTCCACCGCGTACAATTGACGCATTTGCCAGAATTGGATGATCTGTATTTTCAATAAACAAAGGAATTATTTTTTCAGAAAGCACTTCTCCAAACAAAGATGAAGCATCACGTGGAAGCTCGTTCGGCAAATTATCAACTGTCATCATATCAATGCTTTTAGCAGAAAAAGCAGAGCATTCATCCATGTTTTCAGCTGAATAACCATAAACAGGATCGGCAATGGTTGTGGCTCGAGTAGTTATAGGAACAGAACCATTTATATCACAACTCACATCTGCAATGATTTTGACATTGAAATTTTCTTGCTGAATTCTTTCTTTTTCGAACAATCGCGGAGCTTTTGGATCCCAGTACATGCCATTAATAAGTACATTGCCTTTAATAAGATAGTCTTCGAACTGAGAATTATATTCTTGTGGATTACTGAAAAAATGCTGAAAATCAAATGCCTTATTTTCCTTATGGACATATAATTTATCGACATCCAACTGTACGTAAACTGCTTGATTGAATTGTTTTTGCAAAAAATCTTCCGGACTAACTTCTTTAATATTAGCTGTTTTAAGAATCTCAATAGCACCTTTTGATACGCGACCATCACCTGTAACAATAATGTGTGCAGGACCAAAATCCAAATCTTTGTATTGACTAACCATTTCAGCATAATCATGGCATTCAACAGCTCGTTTTATTTGATAAGCATTTCTTTTTCTGCCCCACATCCACAAGGCATAATGAGCACCTACAATACCAGCAAAGCGTCCAAAACCAATGATTCGATTTCCATCGCTATCTTTCAGCATCTCATAATCAATCATCCGAATATTGCGATCAAGCATCTTTTGCATTTTTTTTCTGTTATAATCTTGCTTTTTTATGGTATGCGAAAAAAACAAATAGGTTTTATTGGCAAGTAGTCGGTCAATTTTGGTTTCTTTAACCCCAAATATTATATCGCAATCGCTAATGTCGCTTACAGGACGAAAACCTGCTTTTTCGTATTCCTCATCTTTATAACATCTGGTTGCCGATTTCTCAACTTTTATTTCTAAATCAGGAAATTGAGCTTTCAGTTTCACTAAGTTTTCAGGTATTAATGGCACTCTTGTATCTGGTGGAATTTTCCCTTCGTATTTTATCCCGATTTTCAACATATTTTCTTCTTAAAAAATTATTACGATGCCAGCAAATGTAGTAAAAAAGTAGCTACTATTTGAGGCTGTTATTAGTCGTGATTTTGAGGATATTGCAACTCAATAAAACGATCTTGCTTTCAAACTATTTATTCGATAACATTCAAATACCTATTTTTGCAGACGAAAATTAAATGAATGAAACTCATATTAAGCCATATATTCAATCCTTTCTATTTCTTGTTTTTTGGACTACTACTACTAATTTTTCATCCAATACAGTTTTTAAGCTTGAAATTAGGTGGCTATACGGCTCATAAAAAAACTGTTGATTTGTTGAATTTTTTCCTCATTCAAAATTTCAAAACAATAAATGGAAAAGTTCGTTTTAGTGGGTTTGAAACAATACCTGAAAACAGACCGCTAATTATAATTTCGAATCATCAAAGTAATTTTGATATCCCTTCTATTGCTTGGGGATTTCGAAAGTTCCACCCCAAGTATATTTCTAAAATTGAGTTATCAAAAGGACTACCCAGTGTAAGCTTTAATTTAAAGTATGGAGGCTCAGCCATCATTGATCGCAAAAATGCTCGTCAATCTATTCGTGAAATTGCAGCATTAGGAAATCTAATCGAAAATAATAAGTATGCGGCTTGTATATTCCCTGAAGGAACAAGAGGGAAAAATGGCCGTCTGAAAACGTTCAAAGAAAGTGGCATTAAGACTTTATTAAAGGCAGCACCTTCGGCAATAATAATCCCCTATGTTATTTGTTGTAATTACCGATTGCTACAATATGGCAACTACCCTTTAGCTTTTGGAGAGAAATTACGCTATCAAGTACTTGACCCTATTGAGCCTGCAAGTTTTTCAGTTGAAGAATTAATTAATGAAGTTGAAAATCAAATACGCTTGGCTTTAAATCAATAATTCAATCTCTAAGAGCAACTATTTCTTTTTTTATTATGATTTCTTAACTGTTTCCTTATTTATACCGAATCAATTATTGATTTTTCCTTCATTTAATCTCCTTTTGACCTTCTTGAGGCTTATCATGTATTTCCCTTTGTTTTATCAGATTATCCTTTCTGCCTGTACGGCAAGGCAGGCAAAAACCCAGATTGTTAATAAAAAATCTCGAGCAGCTGTAAACGTTTATTATCCCTAGCTCAGCTTATTAGTTTTATACAATTATTTTGTATTTGTAATTAAATTTATTATGTAACTTTATTTTGCATAATTAATATCAAAAAACACAAAAAAATGAAAAAGTTCAGTATCCTACTTTGTTTAGTATTGACTACATGTTCGCTTTCTTTTGCACAACTTAGTCAAATTGCCGACACCAGCTTTATTTCTGGAAGTATTAAAAACATGATTACTGTTGGAAACAACATTTACAGCTATGGAGAAGTTGGCGGTATATTTAAGTCTTCTGACGGTGGAGAAACCTGGGATTTTATGTCATCTACTATGGATAGTACCACTAATCGTATTCAGGACATGATTTACTTCGATAGCAAATTCTATGTCCTATTAAATCTCCAAAATGGATCAAACCAGATAATTACTTCTTCCGACATGTGTCAAAGCTGGCAAAAATTAAGTTCTCCCACAGGATTACCAAGTAGCTCTTACCGTATTGATGGAATGGGCATGGCAAATAACCTTGCTTTTTTGTATATCCGTGTTTGGGATCAATGGGGTTATGGAGTTGACTCATCCTATTTTTATTACTCTTCAAATGCAATCAATTGGACTCAGGGAGCTTTTGTTGGAGGAAACATCAATATTAGAAAGCTATGTCATTTAAATAAATATAAATTGTATTTAGCCATTCAAACGAATAATACAGATAGTTTAATATATACTTCAAATGGAACTAGCATTCATGGCATACCTACCACTGGATTAAATAAAAGCAAATTTGACTTGTATAGTTTTACAGTAGACAAAAACAGCCCCAATGTTTATTGTGGGAATGATGGAGATCCTTTCAGATTTGATTCGGTTCAGAATAAATGGATCAATATAAGAGGTAGCGGGATAAATATTAATGGAGAAATAGATGGAATTGTTGGTGATGGCAACGCATTATTTACATTTGCTATTTTCATGACTGGTCCAAACCTAACCATCGAAGCTTATCGAAGTTTAAACAAAGGTGGTTTTTGGCAAGTAATACCCGCTACAGGGACATTCCCACCTATACCAAGACTTGCAGTAGCAGTTTCAGATAGTAATTATATAATGGGTACGCAATTGGATGACATTATTTATACGACAGATACAGGTTATAGTTGGAAAGGATCATCAAGTGGTTATCAGAATAAAGTATTTGGCTCTTTAGCAGAAATCAATGATGTACTTGTAACACACAACATAGTCAAAGGAGTTCTGAGATCAACCGACAAAGGTACAACATGGAGTTATAGCAATACAGGTCTGTCACAAGGGATGCCGGGAGCCTATTTTCCAGTTGAGACTTTTACAGGGGGGGGGAAACTATTTGCAAGTATGGAAGAATCACCTGATGCGGGCGTTTTTGATTTATTCCGATCACCTAATGATGGTGTAAGCTGGGCTAAATTAACCAGCATCCCATCCTATAAAAATATGAGTTATTATGGTGAGCATGGCAACAGCTTTATTATGCGGTTTGCAGATGATAAGGATCGCAATACATCCTGGGATACAAATTGTTTTTATTACAGGACTTCAGATGCAGGAGATAACTGGACTGATATTAGTACCGATTTTTTTAAAAGCTCAGCAATGAACCTTGCTAAAGTATACGGCTTTATTGGAGATGGAACCAAACTGTTTTTATTGGGACACAACAAAAATTATGCTTCCGTTATTTATTTTTCAAGCAACAATGGATGGAACTGGTCTAAAACTGCGCAGCTTAATCAAAATCAGCAACAAATTAAAACAAAAGACTCCTGGAGCAATACAGCAAGAAGTCCAATTTATGCAACTGATTCTAAAGGCAATTTTATTTTCACTGTGACTTATTACTGGTCCGACAAATCGTGGGATTCACTATATAATCTAACAACGTCTGGAGTTTCGTCAATAAATACAAGTGGTTTGCCTGATGGAATTGTAATCACAGATTTAAATTACTTGGATGGGAATTGGTATCTGAGTTCAACTATTGGTTTATTTGCCAGTACAAATGGTATAAACTGGATGAAAGCTAATGTCAATAATTATTATCTGGGAATGAATGCAGATAATATGGTAAAAATTGGCAATCAACTCTTTATAGGAACTTTTGGAAATGGCCTTTGGGAATTTTCTAATGAAAAACTTGAAATTGGAGGTAATATCAGTGTATGTGATGGAGACTCTGTAACATTAACAGCAACAGGTGCCGATTCGAGCTTTAGCTGGTGTTGCGGATATGGGAGTTCAAAAACTATCACCATCAAACCTTCAACTTCTACAGATATTATAGCTACGGCACTCGATAAATTTGGATTAACCATAAGTGATACTGTTCATATAACTGTCAGGCCAAAACCAACAGCTAATTTCAGCATCGTTGACGACAAACAATGTTTTAAAGTCAATAACTTTAATTTCTTAAACAGCTCAATTATTAATACAGGAACATATAATTCTATCTGGGATTTTGGCGATGGAAGCAATGCCTATACACAAGATGTTTCCCACAGCTATACTACTTATGATAGTACATATAACATAAAACTTTTGGTTGTATCAGCATACGGTTGCATGGATTCTATTAGCAAACCTATCTTTTTCGAAAAAGAACCCATTGCCTCTATATCTATTGCTGGTGATAATGAAATATGTGATGGAGATAGTGTGACCATGTATGCCAATTCAGGAGCAAACTTTACTTATCAGTGGTATAAGGATGCAAATACAATTAGTGGAGCAACAAATCCATATTGGGCAGCCATGTTATCAGGTAAATACACTTGTGAGGTTACTGACATAACAACTACATGTTCTACTTTTTCCTCAGAAGTTGAGATCATTATTCACACAACTAACTTAAATCCAAATTTCACAGCATCTCCTCGTGTTCCAAATTGGAACTCAGGTGCGCAACAATTTGATCCGGTTGCATTTACAAACCTTACACTTAATCCTGGCGATTTTAATTTTAGCTGGTTGTATGGAGATGGAAACATAGGTTTTGATTCTGATCCATTCTATAATTATAAGTTTAATGGTACTTATAGTGTTTCATTAACGGCAGAACATAAGCAAACAGGCTGTCGGGACACTTTTTCTCGAACCGACTATATTTTATGCTCAGGTGGATCAGTAAACCCTTGCCCCATTTCGGTTGAAATAACATATTCCGGAATTCCAATTATTTGTAAAAACGATAGCTTCCTGATTGAAGCAACAACAACTGGCAATGTGTTGAGCTATATCTGGACACATGAAGGAAATGTACTGATTGGAGAAAATGGCACAAGCATATATGCAAAAGACAATGGGAACTATTTGGTTATTATTAGTGACTCTAATTGCTCAGTAGCATCACTTCCATTTACTTTAAACAACTATCCAATTGTAGAACCTATCATACAATCTGAAGGAAGTATAAGACCTTGCTCAACAGATAGTATGCGATTATTTAACACCAACTATTATGCAGATTACTTTTGGTCAACAGGTCAAAATGGGACAAGTATTTATGTGAAGAAATCAGGGGAGTATTTCCTTACTGTTACAGATATTTATGCATGTAAAACGACCTCCTTGCCTTATAGCGTGAATGCTTCATTACTGCAAAAACCTGAAATTTGCCTTGTTACCGTGGATACCGTATCGAAAAATAATTTGATTGCGTGGGAAAGACCAAAATCGGATATGATCCAAGGTTACAAAATTTACAAGGAAAAAGACAAGGCAAATGTTTATGACCTGATTGGCTATCTACCATACGATTCGGTTAGTGTATTTCCTGATACAGCATCAATCCTTCAAAAAAGATCATACAGATATAAAATTTCATTAATTGATACGTGTAATATTGAATCCGCACCTAGCGATCATCATAAAACAATTCATTTAGCTGCGAGTCCAGGATTTAATGGAGAAGCCAACTTGATTTGGAGTCATTATGAAGGATTTCCATTTAGCTCTTATAAAATTTACAGAGGAACAACTCCTTACAACATTGCCCTTTTGGATTCAATTCCAAGCAACTTGAATTCCTATACAGATTTGAACCCACCGAAAAAGCTTTTATTTTACCAAGTAACAGTTGTTAAAAATGACACCTGTTATCCTACAATTTTAAGAGCACAAACCAGTAAGGGACCATTTAGTCAGTCGATGAGTAACCTGAGAGATTACAATGCTGACACTACTTCTGATTATTTAAATGTGTCTCTGAATACACATACGTTTGATACCACAGGAGGTTCTTTTGTATTTGATATTTTCACTAACCTTTCAAGCTGGAGTGCAGTATCTGATCAAAGCTGGCTTACAGTTGATGTGAATATTGCAAGTAGAAAACTCACCGTAACAGCTACAAAAAATACTGAAACAACATTGCGTCAGGCAAATATCACGCTGAGTGGTGCTGGAGTTCTGGATGTAATTATTGTAATTAATCAGGATGGAGTGGTTAGCATTTATGAACAAGAAGAACATCAATTATTGGTTTATCCAAATCCGTTCGATCAGTATTTCTATCTCTACATGCCCGAAACAAAAGGTGAACGAAAAATAGTTAGTTTACACGACATGAATGGGAAAGTCATATTCAGTCAGGAATACAATGGCGATGAGTTGATTAAAATTGAAAGAAACAATCTTGCTCATGGAATGTACTATGTGAGAGTGATGATGGATAAGCTTTATGTACAAAAGGTGATTGCTTATTAAGATTTAGGATTTCAAGTTCTTAATCGTGGATTTTGAACTGTAGTACAAAGTTACCGCAAGGCTCAAGCCTTGTGGTAATTTTTCTCAATCTTTGAACTACAAGAATAAATTACATTGTAGAAATTTGAAAAATGAGTAGAAATTACAAGTTTCATAATCCTAATGGAATTTATTTTATAAGTTTTGCTGTTGTAGATTGGATTGATGT